>JAAZON010000579.1 GCA_012797725.1 SAR324 cluster bacterium
AATTTGATGAATTTTAAGCTCTGAATCTATATATCTACCTGTTTGATAATCATCCAAAGCTTGGCTAGCGAGATTAGCCGCCAGAAGTTCCCTGTCTGTGACCATTGATTTAGGTGGCGGCGTCGGAAGAGCGCAGGCACCTAAAAGTGATATACATATTCCAAGCAAAAAAATTCGCGTCAACGAGTAATTCATAATTGCAAATTGCTAGAGAAAAAACGTTATATACGCTGCAACTAGACCGCGAGACCCAAAATGAGCATGCATAAAAGCAATACGACATAACTTACTTTGTCATAGGCAGCAAAGAGAATTGGATCTTCATTCATCTGCTCGCGATGAGCAAGTAACCAAACCCTACTAATCCAATATAATACCAGAGGGCATAAAAGCCAAAGCCATTGAGGATGTGAATAAAGGATAGTTACCTCTGAGCTGCTTATGTACATGGCAAGAACCACAACAGATATATATCCAGCCGCAGCACCTAAAACACCAATTTGCTCTAAATCCGAAGGCCTGTAGCCTCTACCATGAATTTTATCCAACTGTTTATTTTTTATCTGTCTTAACTCAGAATATCGCTTGACTGCTGCTAAACTTAAAAAGATAAACAATGAAAATCCGAGAAGCCAATGCGACACCTTCACTCCCACGGCCACTCCTCCTGCCATTATTCTAAGCATATAAAGTTGTGCAAGAACTAAGACATCCACTATTTCTATACGTTTTAAGACAAATGAATATAAAAGGCAGACTGCCAAATAAAGGATTAAACACTCGGTAAATAAAAAGGGAAGAGCTGTGCATAGGATTGCCGCACTAAATAGTAAAACAAAGGCCAGGGAAATTGCATCAACAAGCGAAATATCACCTGCAGGAAGCGGCCTCCGACGCTTATTTTTATGGGCTCTATCGGCCTCCAGATCCACAGCGTCATTAATTGTATAGATTGCGGAAGCACAAAGACAAAAGGCCAAGAAGGCTAAAAAAGCCTGAAAGATTAATACCAAATCAGAAGTTCTATGGGCCAGCACAAGCGGTAAAAACAATAGCAAATTCTTAAGCCATTGATGAACACGCAATGATTTTAGTATCGAACGCCATTTCTCTCTCTCAGGTGGAAAGATATGAGACACATTAACCGATTTTTTTGCTTTGCTCTCCACAGTTTTTCTCGCATTCACAACTATTGCGTTTTTAGCTGACTCCCAGACCTTATAATCAGCTTTATCATTACCGGCATAATCAAAACCTTTCTCTCCAAAGCGTTTAACCAAATATTCCCTCTTAGTCTGGCTTTTTAAGTTTACCTCCCCATCACTTCCAATGCTTTCTTTGAAAATTCCGAGATGCTCACCAACTGGCCGCACCAACAACTCATCAGAAGCCGAGACAAGAAGCAGTTCCCTACCAAGCTTTGCTTGAGCTTTTAAATAATCCAAAAACTCTTTATTCCAAGGAAGATCTTCAACTTCAATCTCCACATTGCTAGCTATTGCACGCTTGAATGGCGCTTTGCCTCTTAGAAGTAATGGGAGAAATTTAAAGAAAAGCCTTGGATTTCGCTTTAAAAGCAAAAAAGCAGACTCGATAGTTATGTCACCTTTGTATAGGGTGCCGTCCAAATCGGCAACAAGCGGTATTGAATCAACCATGGGAAAAACTTACAAATATTTTACTTTTGCCGCCAGCCCAGA
>JAAZON010000580.1 GCA_012797725.1 SAR324 cluster bacterium
GAACAAGAAATTGAAGAGGCCGCCCGTGGTTTAGGTTTTCAAAGCCTTTGGGAATCAAGCGTTCAGATGCTTAATAGTGGACTCACAACTTATGAAGAAGTTGTAAGAGTCTTGGGTCGAGAAGAACTGCCCTCCCCTACATCAGAGAGACCAATGCAAACAGAGTTGAGTTTAGCTCAATCTCGGCCAGAGTCAGCTGAGAAAAGCCCCATTGAGAAACGAAAAGTTTTGTTGGTTGAAGATGATGATGATATTCGTTCAGTCTTTGCAATGTTTCTAAAGACCCATCTCTATGATGTGAGAGAAGCCATAAATGGGTTGGACGCGCTTGAAAAGGTTTATGAATCTAGGCCTGACTTGATCGTATGCGATTTGATGATGCCGCAGCTTGATGGCATGGAATTTGTAAGAAGACTAAGAAATGATTCCCGTATTTCCAAGATTCCTGTTCTAATACTCACAGCAGCAAATTCCGACGAGAACCAAGTAAATTGTCTTCAATTCGGTGCTGATGATTTTGTGTCTAAAACATCCGATTCAAAGGTATTGCTTGCCCGAATCGAAAAGCTTTGTCAGAAACTGCAAGTTTAAGTAGTTAAACTTTTTCGTGTACGCATTAGTTCATTCATTACAAGATGCATCACCAACTTAATCTCACAGTCTCTTTTCCTGCCAAACAACAAAAGCTATTAAAGTCACCTCGCTTGCCGCGTTTCCAATAAGGGAAAAGCCTTCCTGTCAAAATGTCCAGCATTCTTCGCTACCGACCTTCTAAAGTGTAATTATATCAGTATATTAGCTTTAGAAAATTCTCTACTACTTATGCAACATCTCAACTAAAAGCATCCATATCTTTTAATAGAAAGACCACATGGTTGTGGTGTAGCTGGGCTTGGAAGGCCTTTGGAGGTTTAAAAAATGTCCACTAGAACAATAACTTCTACAACACTGACAACAACTCCGACGACGGTATCAATACCACGTACAAATAACGGCCAGGTTCAGGCAGAGGTGGCCGGGAAAAAACAGGCGAAAGATTTTGTTAATCAGATAGAACGCAACATCAAATTAGCAAATGGAAAGAGTATTCTCGAAACACTGGCATCCATGAACCGTATCATTGAGATCTCCGAATCATCTGAAGACTCAGAAGAGCGTAATACTGCACGTATGCTCAGAGGTACTTTCTACGGCGGCAGTAAACATAGAATTGATCCCAAAACAGGAAATACTACAGTAACCGTTTACACAACCACTATTAATGGGGAAGAAAAATCTTTTTTAAAAACAGGAATTGGCGAAGAATATGTAAACGCAAGGAAGGCTTTTATAGAAGAGTATAGCGCTACAACAAACAGGGCCAAGCAAGCATCTTTAAAGAAGGACTTTGAGCGTAAGACCAAAGATATTGTCTCACGGATGACTGACTTCTCGACACAACTTGCAAAGTCAAACCTTGACTCTCAATATTCTGATCAAAGTATTCCTGTACAGATGGGTTTTGTGTCAGCAAGTCCAAGTCTTGAAAAGCCTTTTCAGTCTGAACTGGACTCTATAGCAGAGCAAATTAGTGAGATCTCGCACACTCAAGATTTAGAACTTGACAAGGCCATGAGTGCTATCAAGACGGCGTTGAGTGAAAGCGTTGCAAAGATTAAAGAGATAAACACTAATGATCCCAACAAGGCTCAAGCATATACAAAAAATATTGGGCTCCTTGTTACGCAGTTACGCCAGCTTAATGCTTTGAATGAGACTGAGCAACGAGCACAGATTAAGCTAATCGGCGATCAAATGTCTTTACTCCAAAAACAGCTTAAGCTTGAAGCAGCTATTGAGACTCAAGACAGTAGAGTGAGAGCACAAGTCGCTAAAAATGAAAGAAGTATAGCGAGTACCGATGCTGCTAAGGCTAAGGCTCAAAATAAAGAAGCGCGAGAAAAGGTAGAGTATGATGCTTTGGGTGTGCCTGTGGAGAGAGGACAAGATGGTGTATTAAGGGCCCAAGACCCTACAAACATGGGCGAAGCCTTGGGACAAGGAGCCTTAATGCGAGATGTTACTCGTCAAGAGCTTCCAACAACCAGAGACCAAATAAAAATAAAAGAACTTAATGCAAAAGGGAAATATGCGGATGTCGTACAGGGCTCAGATGAGGCATTGGAGTTCTCACGGAATGTAGAGAGACTTCGTCAAACACGTGAAAAATTAATCAAGGAAATAATGAAAGAGTCAGGATATGTGCCTTACAAACCAAGTCGAAAAGAGCGCGAGAAACCCTTCGGTGCCCTCATGGGTGAGGCTAGTTCCTTTATTGCTTACAAGGGCTATAGAAAATTTGCCGAGAAAGAAGCTGATAGACGAATCGAGGATGCAATAAAAACAGACAAAAAACTGTTAGATACATGGAGAAAGATGCACGAAGGAGAGTAAAAATATAGAAGCATTTACCTTCTCGACAGAGACTTAGTTATGGAGACGTTTTTTTGGTATTTCTTAAAAAAGCGAGGTTAGTATGAAAATTAGGTACCTAATCGCCCTTCTGGCTTGTACAATGTTGGTCTCAACAGCTGGAACGGCTAATGCAAACACAAATATATGTAAGAGCAAGATCAGGGGAGCCAAAGCAGCAGTTAAAAGTGCCGAAAGATCGGTGCGTTCAGCCACTTCTTTAGTAAGAAAGAAAGAACAAAAATTAACGTCTGCTCAAAAAAAGGCCGAGGGATTGTCCGATAAAGCAATAAGAAAAATCGACCAATTGAATCGAAAGGTGGAGCGCTTCGCCTTAAAATACGATAAAGCACTTGTCAACAAAGAAAATAAGCTTGCGAGAATCCGTGATCAAGAAGAAGAAACCAAGGCTCGAAGGACTTGGGGTCTTGGTGCATGTCTGCTCTGTGCCGCTGCAAATTGTAAACCAGATAATACTTATGAGTATTGTGCTTCAGAGGTGGCAAGAGCAGAAACGCTACTTCAAGCACTTAGCGCACGACGAAAGACAATTGAGAAAAGTGAGGATAAAAAAATAGAAACTGCACTAAAACGTCTCAATAAGGCTACGGAAGAAAGGGACAAAGTTGCCGCTGAACATTCTGGTGCCAGATACAATGTGGAAGCTATTGCAGCTGCGGAGGAAGCGTTGAGACAAGCAAATCTAATTCTTGATACTGCAAATGCCAAACTTGCTGATGCTGAAAGAAAGTACGAGGAAGTTCTTGCAAGTTGCCCGACACAAGCTTAATTAGCTGACAAAGAAATACAGACGAGGCTCTACTTTGGAGCCTCGCCGTTTTTTTTCTGGACTATTCTTTCCAAAAGAAAGTCATGAATTTGCCCATTTGAAACAAGCAAATAAGCAAAGCCTGGTTCAGAACTCTCAAAGTAAGGCATGGCTCCATGTTCATCACTAATCCGACCTCCACTTTCCTCTACGAGAGGAATGAGTGCTGCAATATCCCAAGTTTTATGTTTACGAAGTCTTATCACTACCCCATCAAGTTCAGCTGAACAGATTTTTTTTATGGCTTCAGAGCTATCAAGCTTTTCTTGTGTTAGAAACAAAGAAGGAGCTGCATCGAAGTGTTCAATAAATATAGAACTGGGCCGAGGAGTTTCTGCCTCAGAGACTCTCATATTGTGCCCATTAAAAAGGCAACCCCTACCCTTTGCAGCGCAGAGATAATCACCCTGTGCTGGCATATACATTGCTCCGTAATTTAAGTTGCCATCTTCGACAAACGCCAACAAAATAGAGAAGTTACTAGCACCTGCCGCAAAGTGTTTGGTTCCATCAAGTGGATCCAGAATGCAAAAGCTGCTTCTATTTCGTAGCTCATGAGTCTCTGGCATTTCTTCTGACATTATCTCGAGGCCAGGAAAGAGTTCTGATAGACCTTTGGAAAGCAAAGCATTTACTTCCAGGTCCGCCGTGGTCACAATAGATGCATCGCTTTTTTGAAAGCTCTCAAGTCTCGACTTCAACGCCCCACTGCCACCAGGCCAATAATCAAGTAAAATATCCCCTGCTCTTCTAAGCAGCTCCTCTAACTTTGCTTCTTTGTTTTTATCTACTAAACTCATTGAGAGCAGTTTGACAGGAGAGATATCGATGCACAACAAAGAAAGAACTAAGAAGGTAACTAAGCCATCATTTAATGAACGATGCTATAAGCTGCTCTGCAGAGTTCCAAAAGGCAAAGTTACAAGCTATGGCGAAATTGCAAAAGCTCTTGGTTCACGCGCTTATCGAGCAGTCGGAAATGCCATGAAAAAGAATCCTTATGCACCTAAGGTTCCCTGCCATCGAGTTGTCAGGACAGATGGGTGTCTTGGTGGATATGCGGGAGGAATTGCTGCAAAGAAAAGGCTTTTGAAGAAGGAAGGAATCCTTATTAAATCAGGGAAAATATTAAATTTTGCAGAACATCTGCATAAATTCTAAACCCAGCTCTATAATTTAAGCTCCACTCGTGACAAGAATTGACTAATAAAGGCTCTTGTTAAAGGAAAAGGTGGGCCTTTGATTTCCAGGTATTCTAGTTCTTTATCCAAGCGCCTTCTTGTTTTGTCCCATTCTTCTTTTCCTGCCTCAAAAGACAGGCCGCTGAAAAAAGTCTTCTTTTCCTTTTTCCCGTCACTACTCCCTTCCCGTCCGCGCTGTTCATTAGTTCCAAAAGCATCAATAAAATCGTCCAGCATTTGAAAACAAAGTCCTAGTTGCTGGCCTGCACACCTTGCCGCTGCTATAAATTCTTCATCCATTCCTGCCGCTATGGCAGCAACTGCCATACTATTGCCAAAAAGATCCGCAGTCTTTAGTCTACTAATGTCAAAAAGAGACGGTCTGCTATCGTCAGTTAACACATCATATTGCTGACCATTACAAATCTGAACAAATGATTCCATTAGTACATCAATAATCTTCAGCTTAATCCCAGCCTCGAAATTACTTCGAGTTACAACTAAGGCTGCAAGTGAAATCATTAGATCACCAGCAAAAATCGCTGAAGCCTCGCCACAAGCTTTATGACAGGATGCTCTACCCCTTCTCATTTCATCATTATCTACGGCTGGAAGATCGTCATGAACAAGGCTTGAGCAATGAAGTAGCTCGATAGCAGCTCCAATCGGAGCAAAAGCCCTTAGATCAGTCCCGCCAGATTCTTTAAAGAAGAGCATTGCTAGAATTGGCCGCAGCCTTTTTGCTCCTGGAAAAAGCGCGTATGAGACTGTTGACCTTAATGGTTCCACAATCTCTATTAGCTCTAGAGAATTATGCAAAGCTTCATTTATAATACCTTGATATTCTTGAATTTTTTGCTGTAACATGAATTCCCTTAACTAAAACTTGGCGTTCTCGAACTACCAAAGAGCTCGCTCCTCCTTTACCAAAAGAGCCCTTAAAGGACCCACCATATACATTGAACCTGCAACCAAAAGTACACCGCCATTTAAATTTTCTTTCAATAATGCCTGATAGTCAGAGCCATAATCTTTAGCTTTTATATCAAAGCACGATAGGAAATCAGAAACAACTTCATTAGGCACTGCTCTCGTGGATTGGGGTAAGAGAAGATTCCACTTACTAACATAAGGCATTAAAATTTTTAGCATTTCTTGCCAGTTTTTAGTTTGCAAACAACCAAATGCTAAGTTCAAATCTTTCAATCCTTCAAGTTCTA
>JAAZON010000581.1 GCA_012797725.1 SAR324 cluster bacterium
CCGAAGTGGCCGGTACTCGATTCCAACCCTTCCCAGACTCTCAGGTTTATGTGTCTTTATAGTATGAAAAACAAGGGCTGCAACATCGGCATATTCATGAATATTGAGCTTTGAAAATAGAAAACTCACGCCAACATACTCCATGCCTGTATTAAGGTATTTTAGGAAGTTGCTCATTACTAATCCGAAAAGCGGTTTCCCTCGAACTTTCCTAAACGTTTCGTGAGTTGCTGCATCAAGTGAAATACGCACCCAACGAACTTTTGTCGGCCAGTTTCCACGTGGAATGAAAGTACCGTTAGTCTTAAGCGCAAGTAATGTATCTGGAAGGTGTCCATGCAACTCATCTACCATCTCCTGGAATCGGTACTCACCACTCCTGTACAGCACGGGCTCTCCGCCTCCAACAATCATGATTCCCCGTGGATTAAGAGCGGCGATATCGCTAATATGTTTGAAAGGGAATTGAGTTTTTTGAATCCCGCTCAGTGGGTCATCATGGCCATAAGTGCAGCCTGTACAAGCAAGGTTGCATAGATCCGAGGGATGGAACTCCATACTACCAACTGTTGCGTATTCGCGCAGTAATGTCTTTAGACGTTTACGACTCGCAGCTGCTCCTCGTGATTGCAGGTGTGCTTCGAGTTGCCCGATGACGGCAGCAGTGGAGAGTTTTCCCTGTTGGTGAAGTTGGAGGAGCTGATAATTCGGATCGAAAGTCTCCACTGGCGTTCTCGTACTGTGAAGATCGAGTTCAAAAGCGATGGTCTCTTTCCTTTGCAGCAATTCAAGATGATTCAAAGGACGCTTCAAGCTTCGCCTAGCGGGCCACCCTTCTTCTGGATTTTCGGGAAGTATGTGTTTGAGAGGATGCCCCATCCAATCTTTATCAAGGTGGGCATTGTACACTGAATACTGTTCGCGAACGAATTTAAGCTCTTCCATATGTTGGGCTCCGAGAAGGGACACTAGATGATAACACTCGTCGGAGGCTAATCAATGAAATGACTATCTTTTTACATCCAACACCATTTCAGAGGAATGTGAAGAGCCGGCTTTTGTGCCGTCAACATTCCTGAAATTTCTTAAGTACCTAGGGCTCAGAGCAAAGAAATTTATATTGTTTTATTGCCATAATAATGATACATTTTTTATTGGAAAAATCTTAGAAAATACATGTTTTTCATGAATAGCAATTATATCAATAGATTACAGGCGAAAAATCTCTCAGAAATGCTAAGGCGTCCTCAACTTCGAGAAGTCATTCTCGTAGAAGGCGCGAGGCAGGTCGGCAAGACAACATTAGTTGAACAAGTACTTGCCTCATTTAAGCAAGTTACAAAAATAAACCTGGAAGAAGATCTCTTCTTGTGCAAAAGAATAGATGACTCCTTATCGTTTGACGAATTCGCAATGCTCTTGCGTGATCGGTACAATTTCGATCCCAATCTGGGCAATCCCATTCTCTTTATTGATGAAGCCCAAGAAAGCGAAAAACTTGGTGCTTATGTGCGCTTTATGAAGGAGAAGTGGGCGAGCGCAAGGGTCGTGCTTAGCGGCTCAAGCATGACCAGACTTTTCCGCGATACTCAGCGAATTCCAGTTGGTCGAACAGTGTCTGTACATATTACCCCTTTTACTTTTCCCGAATTCCTGGAAGCAGGAGGAAAGAAGGGGGTGCTTCAACTAATAGATGAATTCAAAGAAACACTTAATGCGGCAGCATTTTCTCCAACTATTCATAAAGATCTCCTGGATCTCCTTGATTTGTATCTTGATATAGGAGGACTTCCATCGGTAGTTATGACATTCTTTCACGGCGAAAATGCAAAGCAACTTAGATCGGCCATTTTATACTCTCAGGAGAATGATTTCGTCAGGAAGACTTCTATTGCGGACCGGCATCTCTTTCGTGCCGGACTAAAAGGCATAGCCAATTATATTGGATTTCCTTCAAAGAACTCTCATGTTCATGAGAAACAACATATCGCGGAGAATATTATCTCACTAGAAACTGCTTGGCATCTCATATATGAAATTGAGCAACATGGTATGAACTCAAGTTCGAGATTTTATCCAAAACGCTATCTTTATGATATAGGCATTGCTCAAGAGGTTAGGGACATGCCCTTTCCCAGACTCTCGCTGTCCTCCACGAAAAATCCCACACTTCGAACACAGCTTGGGGGACTATTCGAGAACATTTTGCTTATTCAACTGGTTGCCCATAAAATGTCGCCTTTTCAGATCTCGGGATGGAAAAAAGATCCCAAAGAGCAAAAAGAAGTCGATTTTGTTTGGAGGAACGATCAACATGTAATCCCTATTGAATGTAAGGCTTCTGCAAAGGTAACAAAAAGAAGCTTCAACTCTCTCAAGAATTATTTAAATCTCACAGATTCACATTTTGGAATCCTGCTAAGCGCTGCACCATTTTCCATTTATCAGGAGGATGGCCTAACTTTTGCGAACCTCCCTCTTTATTTAGCAAACGGCCAAGCAATTGAATCTTTGGCAGCTAAGTATTCCCATGAATGCTAAGGTATTCATTCGAATGGTTCTATAAAAGTTAGAGCGCGAAGGCACTGTGAAGTCACACAGCGATGAGACGATTCGTCTGCTACTTCGCGAGTCTGATAGGAAACCGGAATTATTGTAATTTCCACTTTAAATAATTTGAATATGAATTAGTGCCAGGTTCTGTCCAAGGCAAAAAAGTAGTTATTGTGCATGATTAAAAAGACTCCCAGCTTAAATTTTGATATGACTGTGCTCATTGTTAAATTCCCATGGAGCTACTATGCGCTTCGCACTTTTATTGATTATTTCCCTTGGACTGTTTGTTTCATTAACTTCTGCTCAAGAGATTTCCAAATCTCTTCCTGCCCAGGACTTGCTGCGTATATCGCCATCTGGCGAGGATGTTCCACTTGCAAGAGAGATAGTGCTGCAATTTAGTCAGCCTGCCGTGCCTATAGGCCGTATGGAGAGAAGCGCTGAAGAAGTTCCTCTCGACTTTGCTCCGCCAATTAACTGTAATTGGCGCTGGCTAAATACTACAAGCTTATCTTGCCAGCTTAATGAAGCTGACAAGTTAAAAGTTGCCACAAAATATCTAATTAGAATTAAAGATGATCCAAAAGGAGATGAAGCAAAACAACTAATAGCGCCTTTAAAAAAATATCTGGGTAGCAAGGATCCGGAAGGACGAAGTCGTTCAGTGTTTGTCACAGAAGTTCCGAAACTGACTTCCTACAGTTTTAAAACCTGGAAGGCTCCCGGACTTCCTTCTATTTATATCTATTTTAATTTTGTTGTGAGTCGAAGCTCAGTCCTGAAGCACGTGTTCTTTCTAAGTCCGTTCGGCAAGCGAGTTCCAATCGTGATTGAAGAGAAGGGTTCAAGAGAGAGCGATAAAGATTCTTCAAAAGACAGTAGCGTTTATCTGATATCTCCATCTAAAGAACTCCCACTAGATGCAAGCATCAGGCTACATGTTGAGCCTGGTCTTATTAGTCCTCAAGGTCCAAAAGGTAGGCAATCATAAAATCTGGAATTATCTGAACAATGGCGGGTAGATGCGTATCATGGACGCGTTAGAACTTTAAAAAGCTTGAAGCAGCTGGGATTACTGGAAGTTTGACAGTCTTTTCCCCGGGCTTTTTTGGGTACTTTTCGGTA
>JAAZON010000582.1 GCA_012797725.1 SAR324 cluster bacterium
CACCTTCGATAATACGTTTTTGTATGTCCTCATCAATAATTTTCCAACCTGGGAGATCTTCAAATTTGCATTCATCTAATTCGTGATCATACATACACATGGCGTTATTTAAGCGCCACCAACTATCCATATCTCCAGCTTCACTCTTTTCCAAAAGCTCAGTAATTCTAGTGGGTGAGAGGACTTTTAGAATTTCCTCCTGTTCTTTTTTTTCTCTCTTTTCTTGCCACTTTTTTTCGTCTGACCATCGCTCTCGCTGTTCTTTTGCAGATTCTGAAGCCAACTCAACCGGCTCAAACCAAAATCTAGTCTCCTCTTCCAAAAAAGAATTGCGTTGTCGGGCTTTGTATATCAAATCAATGTGAGACGTATCGTTAACCCTAAACGCACTAGGAATAATCTCCGCTATGATTTTCTGCATCTCCTCATCTTTTTCACTCTTCAGCCACCGGATAAACCACTCCAGATCTTTAGGAAGAATTAGCTGAACATGACTTCTGTGATACAAGACAAAGGCTTTCCTTCCTGGCTTTTTGTCTTTTTCGTGAATGATCTGAGCAAGTCGTTTGATCAAACTTCTTCTGCCATCGTCTTGCTCTTCAAGTGCCTTTTGAAACTTTGCTGCAATTTTCTCACTGAGTGCGCGGTCACCGACAATACCTGCAAATTCATTAAGCCGTTCGTAGGAAATCTGAGCAAATTTCTCCAAGACCTCCGGATCAGCAATTTCCTCCCAGGCCTTCAACATAATGGCATCTGAGAGTGTGCCTAGGAAGTATTCCAAGCGCTCTGGCGTTAAAGCATTTGCCTCGATCCAAGACAAGCCGGGTAACACATCTTCCGTGCGTAGAGATTCGGCGAACTCTTTATCGACAAAACCATAATAAGCGCCATGAAAGCTCCGCTTTTTAGGTGGCGTGATCAAAGAGAATGCTTCTTGGTTTGAGATATGATTCGGCCACAAAGCTCTTAGCACGGCGCCCTTAAGTTCGTCTTCTGGATCGTCTGGAAAGCCAGCATCTGCAAGTGGCTTTAGTGCTTGCTTAGATTCATCGGATCCAATGTGGGCAACGGTAAGCGCAGCATGAACGCGAATTGAGAGATTATCATTACTGTCGAGGGCAATTTTTACCAGTAGTTTCTCCAATGAGGAAACTTTGCAAGCTCGAGCAATATCTATTGCTGCTCGCCTCACAACCATGTCTTTACTAGAGTCTTCGATGTAAGGCTGAAGTTGTGCTGCAATGTCAGGGTGATTTAACTTTTTGTAGTTGGTATCGTTAAATGTTTCCCACCTATCAACCAGCTCTCCTCGATCAAGTCTAACGAGAAGCTTTTCCACGAGAGCTTGTTTTTGCTGGTCAGTAATAACGTTGGCATCACTGAGTAACAAGAACTCAGGATCAAGTAAAACAGCATTGTCGAAAAACGAAAGTTCAAGGCTGGCGAGCCAAGCACCAACTTCATAGAGCTGAGGGACCACTTGAAAAATACCAATTTTCAAAGGATCTTGAAACAAGAGGCTTTGGATCTGTTTCCAAGGCAACTGGTGTCTGACGATATATCGAGCAGCCAAGTATTCTCCATAAGTTTGATGGGCCCAACCCATCTTCCCGTTTCCTCTTGCTGAGAATAAGCCAGTATTTAATACTTCTTTAATTTCTTCATCCCCCAATGTCACTGGAACATCATCAACAATTTCTCGACCATGAAGCTGGGTAATGCCAACTTCGTTGTCAAGTAATTTATCCTCATTTTCAATTACTATCGTGGGCTTTCCACCAATGAGTGTGGCGATGGCGATTCTTTCTGCGACAGCAATTTTTTGTGGCAAATTCAGTTTTGGCGTTTTGGGAGGATTTACTTTCTTCCACTCTTGAGGTTCCTGCACTAAAAGACCGCATCCGCGTGAGTAGATATCAGATTTTCTATCAGGCAGATGACCTTTGTTTTCCAAAAAAACATCCATCAGAAAATTTAAAGTTAATGGTTTACCAGCTAGACCGCTAACATCTTTACTTTGCACCTCTGCCAGAAAAGCTTTTTTGTCAATGCCTTGAGCATCAAGCGCCATTTCTACATCTTTTTTTGTTAGGGGGCAAAGCTCGTGTGTCTGGCAATTTTCCTCTCCCCACAAAACGCTAAGACTACTTTCCATATAGGAAGGCCACAAAGCAGTGCGACAGGATATTCTAAGGTAGAGGCTAGGAATCTTTTCCTGATTATCAGCAAGAAGTGCTGAGAAAGAATTGGCAAACCGAGGAAATGAAAACGTTCCTTCGTCAAAGCTATCTAAAAAAAGATGGAGTGGTTCGCCGTTTTCAGACCAATTTTTATACCTGGGGTCGTTTGTTAGCCGGTCAATAAAATAGTCGAAAGTCCCCACTCTACTCAAATCAATCCAAAGAGAATGACTATCTCCAGCCTCATTGACTGTTGCATCGTAGAGTTCTTTAATCTCAGAACTTTTTCCAATACCAGGTTCTCCAACCAAAATAAGACAACCAAGCTTCTTGAGATCTTCTAAAGTGGCTAAATTTGGGCTAACATATTTTCCAAACTCTCCGGTGGGGTCCTCCAGAAACCCGTGATCAGTAAGGCTAATACCATCATTCTTGTACGGTACCCAATAGCGTTTCCATTGATATCTTATGTTTTTCATAATCAGCACAATAATTCAGTGTGGTGGTACTTATAGGGCGGTTCATACCAGTTCAATTATAAAACTTTTTACTAGATTATTCATGGTTTATTTCGGGAAAGTATTGCCTTATCTCGTTGGTAGTCGCCCATACATAAGTGGGAGCTGCGTCAGTAGTTTTCCTAAACCAAGTAATCGCATCAATATGTTGCTTGTGATCGTTTGAGAGCAACATACCACCCTTAAAAATTCTGTCCCTGTGTTCTGGTGACCACTCGCCAGTCCAAACGCTGTATATATCATCTCTCACGATTTCATCAGCATAAACCACGACAATATGCTTCTTGTCGCGATTTGGATCATAAGCTCTAAACTTTCTGGCTGCGTCGCGAAGATTATTTTTGACAGCATTATAAGTTGAATCATTACTTAACCCTTCAACCTCTTCTGGCATAATCTGCTTAACTTCTACTAAAATGCTTATTCCTTCAAAGTCTGGAGTCTTTGAATTTGTTTCTGGGATCTTATTGACAGGGAAGCCGGATCTCTCAAAATATTTTTTTGTACTAGTTTCAGTTGCATTCATGATTATTTTGATTGCTTCAGGAAAACTATTAATGGTCTAGAAAAGGCTGTTAGAGCAGCGCTTATACTGAGGACATGCTCGGGTGTTGGAACTCTAGTGTTATATGCTCCTTGTAATATTGTTGTTTCTGGAGGAACTAATTCATCACCAAACATCGCTCTAACGGTCATTATTTTTTGTCTATCTGTAGCAGTAAGTGATTTTTCTTGAGCTTCACAGAGTTTGACAGATTCAGCAAATGCAGGACTTGATTTACTCTTTGACTCAAATGATCGAAAACCCGTTGTTGGTCCAACTTTTAGCCTACCGCAAACATTAATCATGCGGTGAACTACATTCTTCCTTTCAATGAAAGCGTTAAGGGCTGCGCTACCACCTGCACTTGTTCCAAC
>JAAZON010000583.1 GCA_012797725.1 SAR324 cluster bacterium
CTTTTCAATTTTTTGTTTAAAATGAATTTGCTTTCAACAATGGGTACTTTGGGTGCCTGCATGACAAATCCACCAAGCCTTGGGGCTGCTCAGGCTCAGACAGAATCAGAACTCCCTGTGCTTGCATATGCCAGTGCCTATCCGATTGCGCTGATTGCAAAAATCATAATTGCCCAAATTCTTATTGAAGTGTTGACTTAAGGAATCGGCATTTTTTCTGGCATTCTTTCATCAACAAGCTCTGGTCCACTACTTCCTATTCTAATAATACTTACGGGTTTAAATGGGGTTCTGCGTCCTCGTGCATAAGTCATTGCCCCGGTCAAGGATTCGAAATTTCTTATATTTTCAATGGCTGCCATTAATTTATCGGCTTCTAATGATTCTGCTCTACGCGCAGCTTCTACTAAAAGCATGAGGGCATCGTATCCTAAGGCGGCAAATGAATTTTCAGGTTCTGTACCAAATCTATCTTTATACTTTTGAATGAAACTTTTTATCTTGTCAGACCCATTTTCCCTACTGAGGAATGCATGGGAGGTGTAATAAATCTGGCCAACTTCCAGCGGATTAACTTTATGGATTTCTGCTATGTCCATACTATCTCCCCCAATTATTGGGCCGTGAAGGCCAGCAAGGCGAATCTGCCTAATTAGCATATTTGCATTGACCGGCATACTAGCCAGAAGAACAAAATCGGGAGCGACTTTTAGCTTTTTAATTTGGCGCGCTATAGGAGCGAAAGCAGGGGGATTCCCAACGAAGTAGTAGCTTCCTAAGATCTGACCACCAAGTTCTTCAAAGCGCTTTTTGAAATAACGACTGAACAATATGGGATAGTCTTTGTTGTTTTCAAACACGATAATGGCTTTTGAGCCAAATTGGGAAAAAGCATATTCGGCTGCCACAGCAGCTTGGGCGTTGTCTCCAAACGCGGCAAGAGCTAGAGTCTCACCGCCATCTAGACCCCCACTAATTCGGGGTGATGTGGCTCCGATGCTAATAAAAGGGAGTCGTGCTGCTTGAATGGGAGGGTTAGCTGCAAGCACGTAATTTGTGTCTGAATATCCCACAAAAGCTTGGACCTTATCCATATAAATAAGTTGTTCGATTTTCTGTCTAATTTTATTGACAGAAGAGCCAGTGTCTCGGACTATGAGTTGGATATCTCGATTAAATAGTCCCCCAGACGAATTGATCTCCTCAGACGCAATTATTGCTCCTCTGGATGCAGGTATATCTAGAACAGACAGTCTTTTTTTTAGGTCAAAGACTGCGGCAATCTTTATAGGTTCACTTGATTCAAGGTTATGAGAAATGACTGAACAACCAATTACCAGAACCATAAAGGTAGAAATAAGAAATCCTTTTTTCATCATATATTCCAATTAAAATTATCTTATTCTGAATAGCAATAATATGGGACTAGGTGCAATAGAGAGGCTCTTTTTATGGAGCATTCATAAGTTTTTAGGTATTTCAAGCGCAAAATTGTCTTGTAGCCTAATACAACCCAAATGCATCATAATATAGAGGGAATAATGTCTAAGGCAAAGAATATTAAGAAAAAAAACACGTCGGGACATATGAGCACCGAGGGGCTAATCGAGCATATTAAACGTTCTTTGCCACTCGAAGTGGAAGTCCTTCGTCCATATCGCTACCAAGTTTCCCTTCCTAAAGGGGTTTTCGATTTTATAGTACTGGATCTTTCCGTGCCTCAAAATAAAGAAGAGGCCTTGAGGAACTGGCGCCGGTCATTTCAATCTGCGCACAACATTGCTGTGTATATTCACAGAGCCTCAAGCATGGCAAATCTAAGAAAGGAAATTGAGGATATCGCTCAAGGGGTCGAGCTTCTTTCAAAGAAACAGATCTCTTCCATTCAATGGCGCATTCGTCATTTTTATGGAGATGTTCCACGTTTAAATGATGTAGTTAGAACCCTTAGCCCACCAGTTGGTGTTCCGGATCTCAGCTCAAAACCATTTATTGCGATAGATGAGGATGGGACAGATGATAGAGAGGATGTGGTTTATGCAAAACGACTTCGGAATGGGGACATAAAACTTTATGTAGGCTTTATTGATGTTAGTTGGTTTATCCGTCCTGATACTGAAGTGGATCTCTACGCCCAACGTGTGGGACTGACGCTATATGGTTCCCGTCATGTTATTTCAACAATAGGCCCAGACATTGCAAACGGGCCTGGAAGTTTTTTGCTTAATGAGCCCCGACTTGCGTGGGTTGCGGAGATTAATGTTGCTCGCAATGGAGAAATCCGAAACATCAAAGAGCCCAAGGTTTATAGGGCGATAATTAGGGCTCACCAACATTTGAGTCCTCAGAAAGTTAATGAAATGTTGAATGGTGCTAAAACAAAAACAGCATCTCTTCAAGCGCTGGTTGATGCTGCTGCTGCGCTTCGAGCGCATAGGGCCAAGACCAGAAAAGTGATCGAAATAACAGGGGATGGTGCTGCTGGAGTAGTCTTGGGTGAATGCATGATTGCTGGAAATTATGCTATTGCAAAGTACCTTTTGACCCCTCGAGTGCGTGCTTTGGGTGTTCATGGAATCTTTAAGGTCCATACTCCTCCGTCGCCTGAAATAAAAAAAGATCTTGTTGGTAAGCTCTCGGAGTTGAAAATACAGGTAAAATTAGGGGATTTTGATGATCCATTGAAGTTTTCAGGCATTCTCGATCGGCTGGAAAACTTAAATACA
>JAAZON010000049.1 GCA_012797725.1 SAR324 cluster bacterium
TTCAAAGGGTTGTTCGAGAATTAACCATTTATAGAGATATCTTAGTGTATCCACTTTATATCTTGGGACTGACTAACTAATTGAGAGGGCTTTATGATGCACAGGAATGAAAGAATTGAGTTAATTCGCAAAGCATTAGAAAATTTAGATCACAAGGTAGAGCGAACACATAGAATCCCGTGGCGAGAAGATTGGATATTTAAACCAATTATCAAACTTCCAATCTCGTGTTTGATGTTCAATATTGACAACTTCCGCACGAAGCGGCAACAGATAGAATTTCTGCAAAATAACAACTTGGAAAAAAGCGTCTTCAACGATCCAGAATCATCAAATGCCCAAGAATCTCAATATGAAATACTAAAGCAGATGCTGGAGGAATCCGATGAGGGCTTGAGAAGCGATCTTGAAAGTCATGGTCAAGACGACCCTGCGATTATCACTTACGACGGATTTATAGTAAATGGAAATCGACGTATAGCGGCATTGCTGTTAATGGGCAAGAATTTTGCTGATTGCGTTGTATTGCCTGAGGATGCTTCAAAAGATGACCTTTATTTGATTGAACAAACATTACAGGTTTCTAAAGATTTTAAACAACCCTACCACTGGATCAATGAATTGATAAGTATTGATTTTGGTTTATACGATCGAAAAAAGACGCCAGATAGCATGGCAAAACTTCTAAGAATAGATGTGAAAAGTGTTTTAGCTAAAAGAGACCAAAAATTGTTAGTGGATGAATTTCTGGAATGGAAAGGCATCCCGAAGAGCTACAACTACAAGATGCTTAACGATGCTGAACAAGCATTCAGTGAACTTGAAAAGTTTTGGCGCACATCTAAGTTAAACCAAACACAGAAGGAACAGGCAAAGTTAGCCTTATTCAACTTAATTGAAAATCGCCCTCCAGAAGGAAGACTGTATGGTTATATTGGACCCCTGTTCAAAAACTTTTCCGACCTTCATGAAAGGCTCCTAAAAGAGGAGGCTGAAGATGTGTCTATAGGAAGTGAAGGAAAACCTAAAGTCTCCACCCAGGATAAGCCAATAGACCCATTAATAAAAGACATCTTATCTCTTGATCCTCAAGTAGGTAATAATAAACCTAAGAAGGTTGAATCGCTTGCTGATCCAACCAAATCGTTTACTAATACTATCAAAATCATTGATGCTCTTGGTGATGTTCGGGCAGAAAAGGACGAACAGAATAAAAATGACTCACTCATAACTGGAATAGACAAAGCATTAAAGACATTAAGTGGTCTCAATTTTACGTTGAACAGCACAAGTCTAGAAGAAGCTGAAAAAAAGCTCCTATTAATAATTAAGAAGTCATCTTCTCTACTAGAAGCCATTAGAAGTAACAATGATCGACGTTAATGTAGATCCGTCAAGTTTTGATGTAAAAATCAGATTGCCAAATTCTGACCAAATTCTTGTACGTAGAGTCCTTTCAATTTTCTCAGTCAATGATACTTATATTGATTTAGTGAATGGAAGTTTTGCTATACCTTGGGCAACTTTTCAAGAGCAATTGTTTAACTTTGTTGATATGTGCCAACAAAACGATTATCGAATCAAATTTGATGACTTGGCATATAAATACATTTCGCAATTTGTTGAACTAAGCAAGTACCAAACAAATCAAAAATCGTTTGTGCAAATCACGGACAGTGAATTAGCAGTAATATTGGAAGCCCAAGGTTTTCGTAGAAAACTGACGCCAGAACAAGTTAGAGATGCAAAAA
>JAAZON010000584.1 GCA_012797725.1 SAR324 cluster bacterium
GAGAATTTCTCGACAGGCGCCTTCAATAATCTGGTTCTAGTTCAAATATGCCAATGGTCAAATTAGAGTTGTTGCTTTCGCCCTACAACTCAATTATTCGCTGTATAGTAAGCTTTGTAAGGGCATATGCGGCGAGCTTGTCTAGGGCATGATTTTAAATTTTTCCGGCTGCCAGTTGAGCTTCAAACTCTGAAAATGGAAGAATTTCAATATCTAGCTCATGTTTTAATCTTCGATCCCCAGTATATACAAGTAATCGCCTCTCAACTCCCTTGAGTTCTTTAATCGCTTTTAGTCCGCCGAACCAGCGAGGGGAAATCTTTTTCCAGGATTTTACCTCAATCGCAACATATTTATTAGCTCGCTTTATGAGGAAGTCGACTTCAATTCCCTCTTTTCCTGTCGACCAGTAGTAGAGTTCGTCATAATCCATGACACCAAGTTCGTGATAAGCACGAAGGCATTGGGCCACAAGTCCTTCAAAAAGAGTTCCTTTTTCCTCTATTGAGGGCTCTCCGAGTTGCTTTTTTGAGGCACGGGCAATACCGTTGTCGAGCCAATATAATTTGGGGTGGCGTTTTTCTTTCACACGCAATTTTCCCTCAAATGCAGGTAATCGGAACGCAAGAAGCGTGTCTTCCAATATATCAAGATAACCAAGTACCGTA
Source organism: SAR324 cluster bacterium (assembly GCA_012797725.1). Next base: position 669 of record JAAZON010000584.1, read on the forward strand.
GTGCGCGCTACTCCTGCGTCTCGAGCCAGTCCTTCTGTGTTTAACACTTGGCCATGAAAAAGAGCAGCCACTGGAAGAAAGCGAGCGAAGCCAGGCAGATTCCTGACTATAGCTTCAGCTTGAATTTCTTCTTTAAGGTAGGTTTGTACGTAAGCTTGAAGTTGTTCAATCTGTGAAGAAGCTGTCCATATGAGAGGCAGTGAGCCAAAGCGAAGCACCTTTGAAATGGAGAAATCTTCGCCCAGTTCTTGTGGAACAAAAGGGTGGAGATGCTTTTTTAGCGCTCGACCGCCAAGTAGATTAACGCCAACGCGTCTAATCTTGCGAGCGCTTGAACCAAGGAGTGCGAATTTAAGTTTTTTCTCCTCAATCGCGAGATGCACCTCATTTAGAAGTTGTGGCAATCGTTGGATTTCATCCACAACGACCCAAGATCCAGGTTTCAAGGTTGCTATTAAACGAGCAAATAGCGCGGGATCAACAAGAAGGTTTTGATAAAGCTCTTCGCTCAGCAGATTCATTCGATATGCGTTTCGGAATGTCTTTGCAACCCATGTACTTTTTCCGGTTCCACGCATTCCAAAAAGAAAAAAGCTGCTAAGAGGTTTTTTGATAATCCTTTTATATTCCGATACCATGTCGACGATTATGCCGCAGATATGTCGGTGTGTCAACGGAAATTAATTCGATAAACCCAGCTATTACCAATGATTTTTTGTCAAAAATCATTGGTGCAGTGTTTATACAGTGCAGTCTTTTGAGCTGCTGACATACAAAGCAAAGGCAGTGGATGAAGTGCTTGCTAGTTATCCAAGAGTGAAAAGAAGTTCCAATAAATCAAGCAGTTTAAAAAACAAAGAAAAATCGAATGGGTCTAAGCCAAAGAAGCCCTCAAAGCGCAAGGGCTGAGAATTTCTCGACAGGCGCCTTCAATAATCTGGTTCTAGTTCAAATATGCCAATGGTCAAATTAGAGTTGTTGCTTTCACCCTACAACTCAATTATTCGCCAAATTATAAGCTTTGTAAGACATATGCGGTAAGCTTGGAATAATGTGGGAGGAGAAGAGGGAGCAATGCCAATCATCCACCCGCACTCGCCTGTGGCATTGGACTCTCCGGTACTAACACGGGGCTCATTTCAGTTTCTCCACCTCCTTGAGCAGCGGGAAGTATGGCTTGATTGCATGCAAGGCGAGCACGGATTAAATTGCAA
>JAAZON010000585.1 GCA_012797725.1 SAR324 cluster bacterium
GAAGTCATAATGTCTGGTAGTGCGCTGGATTTGTCACGAGTTAGTTCTCTAGAGAGACCAGAAATTTATTATTGGCTATCTTCCTCTGCCGTACGCCCTAATTGCTCAGGGAAATTAAGAAGACTTCTCACCATTGAAGCAAATGTCCCAAAAATTCAATCCGATTTGGTTGGGAATGTACATCGAAACCAGGATGAAAAAACAAACGTTCAAGATTCGAAGGATGAGATAGGCTTAAGCCCAGAACAAGAGGAATTTAAATACCAAGTTGAGAGGGCATTAGCCTTAGTTAAGATTGAGAGAGAACAATTGTTCAGATTCGTGGAAACATCTTGCCAGGTCATAAAAGCAGAATCTGAGAATACAGGGAACCTACAGCGTGATCGTGTAGTCATTACGATTAAACCCAAAGGGAGCAATCCTCAGGTAAATGAAGAGATCAGACGCAAATTCTTTGGAGAAGACATGACTGGAGCCAAATTAAACGGGGTAGCATCTGCCGTTTTGAGAAAGCTCGAATCGGTCTATGGAGACAGTTTACCTTTTTTCGTTGATACTGAGTTTGAAGATTTTAGAAAGCAGAGGCTTATTTTATTGACAAATGAGATTCAGAAAATAACCGACCAGATTAAGAGAAGAGGAGGAAATGGAAGAGTCAAATTAGCGTGCGCAAGAGAGCGAGTAGAATTATATCCCTTCTTAAAAGAGCTAAACGCAAATGGCATCAGCTATAGTGTTTCAGGCATGGAGATTATATTCTATCAAACACATTCAGGGTGAGGCCCACAATAAAAAGAAAATCAAAATTGCATTAATACATTCTTGGTCATTCCATCGATAGTACACAATTTGCCAAGAGCTAATGGTATATAGGGGTCTGTATGACCAAAATCAAGGTTTAACACAATCGGAGCATTATCATTATAATTTCGAATCATTCTAACAACGGTCTCTCGTTGTTGCCTTCTGAACTCGGCTCTTTCCTCGTTTGTTGGTTGCTTATCTAAAAACTGAGCCTTGGGTCTGCCGACAAGGACTCCCGAAAAATTTGAGAGAAGGCCTCTTTCGCCCATGTTTCGAAGCATTCTTCATACAGAAAGATGGCTTGGCATTTCTTCGGAAGTCTCCATACAAAGGATTGCTCCTTCCAGACTTTTCTGATCAGGAAGCCACTTGTTTACGGCAAGTTGCCAATCTAATACCTCCAAGCAACCACCCCAAAGAAGACCCCGGTGGCGACACCATTCTCATCCCAGTACCAACCTTCGTTGCTTTCATATGGCCGGCGTTTTCCCATTTGTTCCGGATCGCTCCAATCAAAGTCAAAATCTGTAAAATCTGGACTAGCCTTGAGCTCCACTTCTTCGTCATGCAAAAAAGCGTGCTCTAGGTAGCACTTGCTAAAAGAATGGATCTTATCATCCATAGAGAATTGGCCCATTACATGCCCACCATAGTAGGATGGAATTCCGAGTCTCCATAAATAGACCGCAAGATTTGTATTATCACTGATCCCAAAAAAGGGTTTCGGGTTTCGTTCAATAACCTCAGCATTTAGGTACTTGAGCACCAAGATCTCATCATCGCCGCCGATCGAAGCAAAAATTCCGCTGATTGATACATAGGCAAAGGCTGCCATCAAATCTCAGGCTCGATCTTTTGGCGTTGAGCCCATCTCACGAGTAGTTGAATACTCAACAGAGATAAGACCGAAGTCATTTCGCATCCTCTCAAGACCAAGCTCGAAAACGTGGGGATATAAGCCTGCGAGTCCAAGTGATGGAGAAAGCACTGCGACCTTATCGCCTCTTCTGATTTGTCTAAGTGATTTTTGTTGATTCAATTCCATTTGTTTTCACCATTGGAGACTGCCCTCTCGCCTTGATGATATAACAAAAGCCGCAAGCTTAATTAATGTTGATGATACACTCCAACTCAAAATTCTTCTTGAACTTTTCATGCTATACATCTTCTCTGTATTAATATTTCAGAAAATCTATTTTCTTATTCTATGTTTTTTTATTTAGAAGAATCGACCACTTAAACTCATTTAAAAAAATAACTAAAGTTTTTTTCAAAATAATGCCCCCGATTCTAAACAAATCCTGGATTCTGCCGTTTGCTATCCTTGGA
>JAAZON010000586.1 GCA_012797725.1 SAR324 cluster bacterium
ATCAACAATTGCGGGAATTTTCAAAAGACCAGCAATTTGTGCAGCTCGAAGTCTTCTTTCCCCTGATACAAGGTCATAACGCCCTTTCCTTTCTGCAGGCTTAACCAAAATTGGACTTAAGACTCCATAGGTTTTAATTGAAGAAGCAAGTTCTTTCAGTTTCTCTTCGTCAAAAGTGCTTCTTGGTTGCTTCGGATCCCTATCAATCAAATTAATCTCTATTTCCCTATAGGGAATTCCGCTTTTCTCTCTATCTCCAAACGCAGGGCCAGAAAGTAAAGGATTATTAGCAATTAGCAACTTTTTAGCCATTTAGTATCTCCCTAGCTAATTCACTGTAGTCTTCAGCACCAGTGGATTTTCTAGCATATTCATAGATTGTCTGCCCACCAGCAGGAGCTTCTGCCAATGCAACGTTAGTTCTAATAACAGTTTTAAATACCAAATCTCCAAAATAACTACGTACCGTATCCGATACAGCTCGTGCTAGCCGCTTCCTATTATCGTGTAAGCAAATAAGAACCCCTCCCACTATCAAAGATGGATTATAAATATTTCGAACTTGATCAATTGTATCAAGTAGTTGCCGCACTCCATGTAGAGCCAGGTATTCACTTTGCACAGGAATGATAACTTTATCGATAGCAGCAAGCACATTCAAAGAAAGAAGACCGAGGGCAGGGGGGCAATCTATTAATATTACATCATAATTTTCTTTTATATCCTTAAGTGCTCTACGGAGTATTAGCTCTCTACCCACTACTCCACCTAATTCTAAGTCTGCTGCACTTAGGAACAAACTAGAGGGAGCTACATCTAAGTTATTGGATCTATTGATAATTATCTCTTCGATTTTCTTTGTTCCTTTGAGAACGTCATACATCGTGAATTGAGTTAAGTTCTCATCATTTTCAGCATCCTCTTTCTTCGTTAGCCCAAGATGAGTACTTAAATTCGCCTGGGCATCCATATCAATAAGAAGAACTTTCTTTCCTAATTCTGAAAATGCTGCCCCTAAATTTACTGATGTCGTAGTTTTACCTACTCCCCCCTTCTGATTGACCACACCAATGAGTAAGCCCAATGTCTCAGTCCTCAAACAGAATAATAAATTAGATATGGATACCTAGGCTATTTTAGCTTGCTTTTGCCCCTTTTCTTAACAATACATGCCTGGCAGACAAAAGAAAGCTTAAATTCTAAGCTATCTCTAATCCAGAGATGCGTTTAATTTGGCTTAATTGAATGCAAAGATCAAATGGAATCCGTCAAAAAAATTGAATTATGCAGATTTTATAGGGAGAGCCTATCGTGTATTGAAGGTATTTTTTTATAGTTCGTGATTTGAAGGAAAAAAGCCCCGTGAATGAAGCCAAAAAAACACGTGTAATGAAAAAACAGAAGCACGTGATTCTGTAACAAAAATGCTAGTGCTTAATAAGAAGGAATATCGTGCATGGATATGAAGTTTATCGTGAAACGAATTAAAAAAAATCTTGTAAATCTTTGTTTTTCCTTTAATATTACACCGCTCACTTAGTACAAGTAACTTAAAATAAGATTGTTTAACTATCTAAAAGTAAGTAGGCTTTTCTATAAATTCTCTATTTCTAAAACGTTAAGCCGTGAAGGATGCTTCAAGTAGCGAAAATAATAAAGGTGCTATCAACATGACAGTACCTCGTCTCATTTCCCGAGACGAAATGAATCTTGCAGAGTTTCCTTTGGCAGTATTGTCTACAAGAAGTGATCCAAACATAAAAACATTAGAGTTCCAAGATACTATTCGAGGAAAGAATGGAGAGCTTACAACTCGCAAATGGATTATTACCGGAGCAGATAAATTTGGACTCCCCACCGCGTCGGATGAAGAAGTGCTGCTTGGACTTTTGAAATTAAGTGTTGATGAGGAGCTTGCTAGCAGAAAAGTTTTTTTTACACGATATGAACTAATGAAAATTCTCCGTTGGCCAACGGAAGGAAGAAATTATACGAGACTTCAGAAGGCATTAGATCGATTAAGTGGAGTAAGAATAAAGGCTTCAAATGCGTTCTATGACAACGAAACTAAAACTCATAGCACAAAAAATTTTGGAATACTTGATGGATATGAGTTGAATAATGGTCGAGATGGAAGCACAAAGAAGAGTTATTTTACTTGGAGTGAAGTACTCTTTAAGTCATATCAAGCCGGTTTTATCAAGAAATTAGATCTGGATTTTTATCTAGATTTGAAAAGTTCTGTATCGAAGCGTTTGTATCGCTATCTTGATAAACATTTTTGGTATAAATCTAGAGTGCAGCTCGATCTTTTCATACTGGCGCATGAAAAACTTGGGATTTCAAGAAATTATAGATACATAAGTTCTATAAGGCAGCAGCTTGATCCAGCAATCGAAGAATTAATCGGCAAGGGATTTTTAAGTGCTTGTGATTATCTGCAAAAAGGTAAGAAGGCAGATATTGTTTTGTATGCGGCGAGTGGGAAAGCAAGGATTACAAAAAATAGGGAAGGGGCAACAGATCGACAGTCAGTGGTTGGTATTCAAGTTCGAGAAGATGGCAAAGAAAAGTTAACCCTTCTGGAAAATGTTGAACGCATGCTTGTTGAAAGAGGACTCGGAGAAAAGCAAAGTATGCGCCTTGCTGAAGCGCAATCAGTCGAGATGTTGCAGCGTATGCAGAAGATAATAGAATACTTTGATACTCTTTGCGCCTCAGGGAGCAACCAAGTGATAAAAAATCCTGTGGGGTTTCTGTATAGAGCCATGGAGAATCCAATGTCATTTCATCTGCCAGGTGATCGGCCACGAACAAAGGGAGTGCAAGAAACATTGGGATTTGCCTCGAGCTCTGTGTCTTCCAAAGGGCAGGGGAGCATAGATGCTAAAAAGTCAGAAAATGATGAATCGGCCTTTCTCATCGAGAGAAAAAGAAGAATAGAAAATCTTAGAGGAGAAGTAAGTCCTTCGGTGCTCAGCCGGATTGAAAATGAAGTTGAAGAGGCGCTCTCTAATATTCGGAGTTTGATCTCTCCCGATCGCTTTAGGGAGGTCGTGGATCATGGAGTTGATGAAAAGTTGGCAAAGCTTTTTGCTATTCCCGATTTTGATGAATGGAGACGCCTGAAAAAACACGAGAAAGTCTGATCTTCTAACATATTAGTACCTCTCCCCATTCAGCCCCCTTCCAGTGAAGCCGCGCAATATGGCTAACTTAAAACTTCAGGGCCAGAAGAATCGAGCTTATGGTAATGAGAAGGCTTTTCTGGGCCAAACGGCTACACAGATCACTTGGCATGCAAGCTGCTAATATTCCCCTTGAAAGTGGCCAGGAAAGATGAAAATTAATTTTAGTGGAACATATGAGCAGACTCGTAAGTTGATTACGGCACCTGCTCAAAAAGCAGAGAAAAGTCCAGAAGATTTCTCAAAACTTTTAGGCTCAATATCCCCCAAAGAGCAGCAACATGCTAAAATTACTACAGAAAAATCCCTAATGACCAGACAAACATTGCCTTCTCAACGACAAATTCATGAGGCCATGGCTCGCTATAATGCTCCTGAGCCAGAGTTAAAATATCCTGAAAGTATTGCTGGACCTGTTAAACTAGAAGCTCCTGTTGATGTCAATAATTCGCCTGAGTCCGTCAAGACATCTGAAGGGCTCCAACCTAAGATATTGAAAGCTCGAAGAATCTCAAGTAAGGAAGCAGATAGGCTTGAAAGTCTGTCACTAAATGAAAGAATGGCTGAGGTGAAATCAATAGTGGCGAAGGCAGGAAAGAAACACGCGGTGGATCCAGCGCTAGGTATGGCTGTTGTAGCAAATGAATCGTCGTTTGATCCATATGCAATTAGCTCAGACGGTTTCAACAGCAAGGGGCTCTTTCAGCTACTCGATACAACGGGCAAAGACATGATTGAACGTTTGGATGTTCGTGCTCGTTATAATCCTTTCAACCCTCATATGAATGTCGAACTTGGCATAGGTTATCTTCGCTATCTCCACGATATCTTCAATACTGAAACAGAACTTCCAAATAAAATGAGAACTCAAATTGCGGCAAATTCCTCCTCTCTGGAAAAACTTGCCGTGGCTGCCTTTAATGCCGGAGAGGGTAGAGTGGCAAGCGCACAAGCTCGCGCCAAAAGAGCAGGAAAAGACCCAGGAATTTATGAGAATATCAAAAGTTATCTTCCTGAAATTACCCAGCAATATGTTGATCGTGTAATGGCATCACGAGGAGCCTTCGAAGGGCGCTTTATCGACTGAAAATCATTCTATCTTTAGCACTTTTTTGGGATTGGCAAGAAGCTTGCTTAAGAAGCCTTTGTGTGTGGTGAGCAGGAAATTTTGAATCCTGTTTTACAGCGAACTTCGGAACTCATGGGAGAGCTTTCGGAGGCACGTTTCTGGTTTAGGAATTGATTTAGCCAAGGAGATTGGGCAATGGCGATTAACATAAGGACTAATATTCCATCACTAGGGGCTCAGCGAAATCTCGATCAGAGTACAAGTGCGTTAAATACTTCTTTTGAGCGCTTATCATCCGGTCTTCGCATTAATAGAGCTAAAGACGACGCAGCAGGACTATCTATCGCAGAAAGCTTGAAAGCTGATGCTCGTATTGCAAGCGTCGGTATTCGAAATGCTAATGACGGTATTTCCATCATAAACATTGCAGACCAAGCAATTGGACAAATTGGAAATACATTAAGCCGCCTCGGAGAGCTTGCACAGCAATCGGCAAACGGCGTGTATGCAAATGTGCAACGTTCCGCACTCAACAATGAATTTCAGGCACTGATGAGTGAAATTGAGCGTATTGCTTACACCACAGAGTTCAACGGGTTAAAACTTCTAAGTGGCGGCGGTCAAGTAATATTCCAAGTGGGATTTAAGGGAGATTCACTGTCGCAAGTTACATACAATGGTGTTGCTGCCACTCTTGCATCACTTGGCCTTGCAGCCGCTGGGTCATCGGCTCCTCAATATTCAATCATTGCAAACAACGATATTGATTCGCAATCAGCGGCTCGTGCAGCTCTTGATGCAATTAACTCCGCTATTTCTTCAGTGAATAGAAACAG
>JAAZON010000587.1 GCA_012797725.1 SAR324 cluster bacterium
AGCGTCGGCCCTAAACTCTCTTTGTCTCGAAAACCAATTTACTAGCAATATGCTAAGAATACCAAAAACAATCTCACATAATATATAAACAATAAAGTGAACTACCTGCTGCATTTCCTCTTTAACAGCTTGTCCTGCCATAAAGGCGGCAATTCTTGAGAAGAACATTACAAAGGCATTCACCACACCTTGAATAAGTGTCATCCTCACCATATCTCCATTCGCGATATGGCTTATTTCATGCGCTAGAACTCCTTCAATTGCATCTTTGCTCATATGTCCCAAGAGTCCACTTGACTGCTACCAGAGAGTTCTTTTTAGATGGGCCAGTGGCAAAGGCGTTCAATTCAGCGCTCTCATAAACACCAACTTCAGGCATGGCTGGCAGCTGTGCGGCTCTAGCAAGTTCTTGCACTTTCGTAGCTACCCAACCGTACTCTCCAGGAAATTGGGGACTAACCGTTTGTACTCCCATGCTCCATTTGGCAATGACTTTGGATAAAAGAAGAGACATGAACGAGAAGCCCATGCCCCAGACAAGACAAAAAATCATAAGGGACGTGTAATCAATGCCCCCAGCCACAATGTAATGGCCGATCCCAAAGACATGTAGGACTATTGAGATAGTGATCATTATTAGGAAATTTGTTGCTAGGAATAACATGATGGTTCGAAGCATTTCTCTAATCCTCTTAAATGATGTTGAGCCTTAAAAATTTCCACTTTGAAATATTGATTTAATCATTCTCGCCCAAGTATTCAAGAGAGCACAAGGTCTTTAACAAAATAGAGGGTGTGGTTTGCTCTCCGAACGTATATTATGAGCCTCAGAGCAAGAAAATTACAGAATATTAAAGTTATGAGTTTCACAGAGTTATATAAGAAGAATAAACGAGTATTTTCCTTCGAGTTTTTCCCCCCTAAAAGGCCAGAAGATCTACCAGCTACAAAAGCCCTGATTGCAAGAATGAGCGCCTTGCAGCCAGATTTCATGACAGTTACATATGGGGCCGGCGGAGGGACAAGGGCTCGGACCCAGGAACTGGTCTCATACATTGTGAATGAATTGAAATGCCCGGCCGCAGCACATCTTACTTGCGTGCACCATACCGTCGAAGAGGTAGAAAGGATGCTTGATAGCTTTGCGGCAGATGGCATTAACAAGATAGTAGCACTTAGGGGTGATCCTTCTAATACTCTTGAGGGAGCAGGATCCTTATTCCCAGGCTTTAGTTGTGCCCGTGACTTAGTACGCTATGTTAAGTCGAAAGGTTCTTTCCATATGGCAGTTGCGGCTTATCCCGAGGTGCATCCGGATGCAAAATCCTCCCTAGAGGATCTCTTGTATCTTAAAGAAAAAGTTGATGCAGGAGCCGAACTTATACTCACTCAAGTATTTTTCGATCCTGAAATTTATTTTGCATTTGTGAAGGAAGCTCAAAGAGTAGGTATACAAGTTCCAATCGTTCCAGGAATTCTCCCAATCGGAAACCTTAAACAGCTTGAGATCTTCACTTCGAAATGTGGTGCTACGATTCCAAATAGGCTCCAAGATGATTTGAGGATGATCGGGAATGATAGAGTAGCAGTGCAAGCCTTCGGCACGAGTTACGCGGCTAGGATGTGCGAGAAGCTCTTGGAGGGAGGCGCTCCGGGTATACACTTTTATACTCTTAACAAATCAATGCAGGTTGAAGAGGTCATAAAAGTCTTAAGGGGTGCACTTCCCAATTAATCGTTGAGATTTTTATGAAATTGACTTTTGACAACTTAACAAGTTCTCTAACAAATCGGCTGTATCTTTCAAGGCGTCAGCATATGAAATACTGCGAGCAAGTTTTGCCCCATTGTCTGCGATTTGTTTAGCGTCATTGTCATGGGAAGAAAGCCATTCAAATACTTCCTCAATGTCTTCATAGTCACTTCTTAGTGGTATGTAGTTAACCCAAGGGATCAGCTTATCATAGTACCATTGCATGAAAGGACTGTCAGTCTTAAGCACTAGCGACTGAGACGCAAGCTTTAAAAATAGAGACTTCCATGCACAGCTATACCCATCTACATCCACAAGGTATCGGTATTTTAGAAAATCATTAAATTTACAATAAGGCTTTACGATTCCAAGATCTCGAATCTCTTGCATTCTTGAGGGAGATAACTTTGTAACGTAAGAGATGTAAGCATCAACTCTGTCAGGATCGTTGATTTCTTTTGACTTCATAGCCAGTTTGATCCGAGGAACCTCCTTCCACTTGTCAGTGTCTATTTCCATTCCAGTAGTTGCCCCTCTCCAAAATATTGTAGGGGTTTTGCATGACCATGTTAGCGTTTTCTCGATTTCAGAGATCTCATCTATTTCAGCTTGATAGCCTCGTGCGCCAAGAAAGGCTGGATCGGGAATAAGCATAGTTCGATAATCTTCACATCTTCTTCCAAAAGCGAGAATCGGTGCGCGTCTTGTAAATCTTTCATAAAAATGCCACATTCCATCTTCCAGCCAGAAAATGACAGAGCCTCTTAATTGTTTTGACGCGTATGTACAGGCAAGTTCATGGATGAAACGAATCATAGTGGGAGCATGCCCCTCTTGTCTTTCTTCGACTTTGTGGGTAATTGAGATGTGAATATTATTATTCTCTCTGAATTCAACTCGTGCAGCCATTAGGTAGTTGTCAAGTTCGGCCATGACAGAATCTATGTCTTCCTTCGAGTAGCCTGACAATTTCCAGTAGTTTAGAGCAATGGAGTTGATCATTTCTTCACACCTTCCTGATGACAGTCTTTAAAGGCACGTTTCAATTTATCTATGGGGAAACCTGGAAACAGGCGGCTGAATTTATCTTGGTTTAGGACTTCATCTCGCGTGCTATTTTTTAAAGAGGCAAAAAGTAGATCGCTTATCTCGAGATTTGAAGTCCATATTTCAACAAAATGCTCTGAGCCTAAGGTTGGATGAGCGGCACCAAGACTGAGCAATAAGGTTCTGAACAAAATCAACTGAAAACTTTCATCAAATACCGAATCGAAATATGGCCCTAAAAAACTCTCTTCGGAGATGCCAACGCTTGCCAGTGAGGCAGACCATGCAGAGAAAACCTTAGGACAAGTACGCTCAAAAAGTTGCCTTGTCTTTAGCTGAGCATTTTTTAGCCTCGAGTCAAATTCTTCTTTACTTAAACCAAGTAATCTTCGAGAGAATGAAGGAGCGTTATTTACGGAGAGAGCTAACAGTGCTACCTCATCTGCTTTGAGAGTCAAAGGAAGATGGGCAAAGAAAACCTTGAATGGGCCATTGGACAATGGGTAAAGCGCGCATTGATGTTCGAAGTATCTGACGAGATTTTGTGTTATAAGAGGAAGTTCAACACCACCTGTCTCGAAATGGACTAAGGGTGTAGAGGAGAGTCTGAGGGACTCAGGGGAGAGCCTGGATGTGTCAAAACAACTCTGTTTCAAACGAAGATCATGTTCAGCCATGAATTTGTCGATAGCTTTACCAATCGATATCATTCTAGATACATTAAAAGAGCGTTTTTTTATCAAAGTCTCAAAATCCAGATCGGATAACTGCTTGAAGCTCAAAGCTTCTTCGAAAGGAGCACGTTCCCAATCTTTTTCCCAATAGTCAGAGAGGAGTTTTGAACTGAGAAGATCTGAGGACACGCGTTTTAGGCGCTGCTTTTTCTCAGCAAGCTCTAACTCAGCATTGCTTCTTTCGATTGCATTTAGACCTGGATCCCGCTCTTCTTTGGTTAAGGAGTTTTGAGCAGGCAAGGCAGGAGTGTCTTTCTGGGTTAGGGTACATTCGTCGAAAGAGCATTCCGGTGTGTTCTTAAAAGAGTTGAATCGATTTAGCATGTCAAGGAGGGCTTGAATATCCTCCAGGCAAAGATCATCGATTTCCATTAGTCCATCTAAGCCAAAGCTCACCAGTTCAGAAAGGCTCATGGAGTTGAACTTTTGCTTGGTACTTTCATTACTCCCAAGCAATTCGGAAAAACGCAGATTCTCAAACATGGAATAGTGTGGGGAGCCTAGAAGCTTTGTCAGCGACTCGCTATAGCTCTGAAGCAACTCCGAAGGGAATGCTGCTGCTCCATTCAGTTTTGAATTGTTTTCTTCCTTTGAAGCCATGTATTTTTGATTCGTTTTCAAGTGAGAATTTGGCAAAATTTAGTATCTTTTTGCAATCATGAAGGAAGATTTAAGAATAAATTCATAGAGATAAAACCACATTTGCTTCTTTGTTGCAAAAAAACTTGGGGAAGTACATTAGCTATGAAGAGAAGTGCGGAGCTTCCTTTACCTCATTGCCTGACAAAAAATGTCGCGAGCTCCCAGATAAAAGCCAAGAAATTCAGGCTGATAGGATTTCCATGATAATAAACGAAGGCTCAATACGTGATTAGGAGTATCTCAGAGTGACGCTTATTGACACTTCAGCTAACTGAAAGCAAAAAGCATCCTTATGAAGAACAAAGCGAAATGATGTCGACTTTTGAGCCATAAATCATTCTTCCATTTAAAACTTGAAGTCTATACCGCTTTTTACATTTAATATCAGATTCTTAGTTTAAACCTTACAGGAGTATCAAAAAGGAGAGTGTCCAACGGTCTGTGCCACTTGATTTGAAAGTTTTAGGATCAAAATGGCACAAATCTTGCTTTGTTTTCTGCTTAAAGGTTTGAAAAGATTTTCTCTATGTCTCCAACCTCATCACAAGAACATCCCCCAGAGACCAATTCCAGACGTATTCAAAGAGCTGTGGAATATGTTGAGGATCGGTGGTTCCCAGTTAATAAAAAGCTTCTTGAGTCCATTAAAAAGGGGTTCCATGAAGGTCGTTATGACCTTGATCTTGATTTTTTAGTGGAGGATTTGAAAAGTGACCTATCGCTTTTTTCGTACTGCATTAAAGAACTTGCAGCTTTGCATCATCTAGAAAATAGAGGCGATATTTCCCTGGCAAATCCAATAGAATTAATTCGTTGGGGTGGAACCAAGAGATTACAACACATACTTGTGAAAGAAGCTCAGCAAATATCAACCCATGCGCTTGAGAGTATTAGTAGTTTCCAAAGTGATCGGTTAAGCGAGACTCTTATAAGTGCAAGTGCAATTGAAATATTAAGTGAAAATACTAGCGTTTCACCCGAGCTTGGTTTTTCATCTTCAGTCTTGCGCAATCTGGGACTGCTGTTGATCTCATGGAACTATCCAACTATCTATGCTCAAGCGCTTGAGCGTTTAAACAAAGACAACTCGCTAGATGAGCTTCTGTCTGATGCGTTAGGATTTTCACCCTTCTTACTTGCGGTTACGCTTTTGAAGCGATGGGGGCTTCCGGAATGGTGGGTGGTCTTTAAAAAAGTCGGAAGTTCAGTAGTTGATTCAGACACGGAGTCTGTCCTTCTAGTGCTTGAAAAGTTACATGCGATAGGGGAAGCGTTAGCTAGAGCAAACAACCCATCGACATATCCAAGTGCAGCGGAAGATTGGAGTTTGGCAAAAAAGGGAATTGTTGACGCACTTGGTCAAAATGGGCTCGTTCGAATACAAGAGTCTGTCCAGATCCGTTGTGAATATTACAGGAAGGCACTTCCGATTGTTTTCTCTGAGGATATGGAGCTTGATGCAGAAAAAAAGATTCGCCTCTTGGCTCAGGAGCAATTGCACGAACGTAACCCATACATCCGTAGGTGTAGTCTCGAAGTCCGCACCAAACTAGAGCAAGTGTATAAATTAATTAATCGAGAAGCTATTTCCAGTGAACCGATTCGAATTCTTACAAAACAAGTGCTTTCCTATTGTGGCTTCACAGGTTGTGCGGTCTATGTCTACGATCCAGGACTAATGGCATTAGTTCCTCGCATGCTGACAGGTAGGCTCGAAGTTCATAAGGCTGCATCGATACCTTATGCTCCAGAATCAGAACGGGCAGACTTTATTTCTCTTGCCTTTGAATGCAAAACGCCCTTGATTGAGAATTGTCGCACGGCTATGGGCCAAGAAATCGTATATATCGGACTCTGCCTTGGTCGCAGTCAAAAAGCTGGTGTATTGTATTTAGAGATCCCTGAGAGTGTCTCGTCCCAGCTAAGCAGTGATGTATTAACGCTTTCACGTGCTATTGCTCAGACATTGATGGACTGTTTGCATATTTCATAAATCCCATCGAGTTACCGCAAAGATCCATTACATCGCGTCATTTTTGGGATGTTGGTGAAGTCGGGGTAAGTAAAAATGTATTCTATTAAAGGGGAGGGGATTCGACAAGGTCAGTGGATTTGAGGCGTTCTTGAAAAATATCAGAAGGTAGAAGCGATCATTATTGGAAACTCCAAACTTTCCATCGAATATTTCTTTTTACAATCTTCGGTTAACTTATTGCACTAACTATCTACGATGTTAGCAAATGGAGATCACTACCAATTCATATCCCTTCAGCTACATACTTTTTTGAGCAGGTACGAAAAACAACTATTGAAATCATTAGAGTTTGAATGTGCTGGCAGAAGTTTCCTTGGCTTTAAGAGCTTGATAATTGGAAGAAGGCTAGCTTTGCACAAAAAAATAGCTCTCAATCAGAAAGTTAATCCCCTGGCGAGACGAAGGCTTTTATACAGCTTGTAACTGCAAATTTTCTGCATTACATGGAGGTAAATATGCGAATAGTATGCAAGGACCGCAGATATACAGATCTCGTAGGTCACCTAAAGAAAGACACCACACTATTAAATCTTACAATTGGAGCAGCTCCGTCTGAGAGAGTATATTCAGTGCTTGATAAGTACCTCTCAGAATGGTCGCGTTTCTTGATCTCTGATGCCTTGAGCCCGAAGAAGAAATAGTAAGAAATTAAAGGGCTGTCTCAGTAGTCAAGATCCCATAAAAACGACGACATTACACCGTCTCATGCCCCCGATTTGTAGCCGGTGAAATAGGAGAGGGATTCCCGAGGCAGCTTATGGGCTTAGAGACTCACAATCTCATGCGAGCCAAGAGACTCTGAGCCTAGATTCTCACTTCGATATTGAGACGTTCAATCTCAAAGGCTTTACCGCTCTCAATGTCAACGTCGACGACAATGCCACTGATTCTAGTATGCCCAGATGCAGCTTTGTAAGAATGAGGCATGCCAGAGACGAAGCGATTTATGGCTGTTTGAGCGTCCATCCCAATTACTCCATCATAGACGCCGCACATACCCAGATCGCTGATAAATGCAGTGCCGCCCTCAAAAATTTGTTCATCTGCTGTTGGCACATGAGTGTGTGTACCAAACACTATCGAGCTTCTTCCATCCAGATATCTTGCCATCGCGGCTTTTTCCGAGGTCGCCTCGCAATGAAAATCAAGTATTTTGATTTTCACGTCAGGACTCAGTGAGCCTAAAAGCTCATCCACCTTTCGAAAAGGGCAATCGAGGAAGTAAGGAGAAAAGGTTCTACCCAGTAAATTTAACACAGCCACTTTAATATCAGGCGCATGTTCAATTACAAGCAAACCAGCTCCTGGTGTGCCCGGAGGATAGTTTGCCGGTCGAATGCATCGGCACTCTTCGGGCTCATTCTTGTTGAAAATAGATATTATTTCTCTCTTGCTCCAGACATGATCGCCAAGTGTGATTACATCAACTCCCGCTTGTTGAAGCGACTTCAGAGAATCTGCATCAACTCCAACGCCACCAGCTGTGTTCTCGGCATTTGCTATAACAAGATTGACTTCATAGGTTTCGCGGAGTTTTTTACATTGACGTCTGATCGCAGCGAC
>JAAZON010000588.1 GCA_012797725.1 SAR324 cluster bacterium
CATCATCAACTTTGACGAGCAACAAGCTTTTTATGAAGCATTTATGCTTCTGCAATTTGAGCCTAGTACATGGGAAAAATCCGACTCGCAGATTTTTGAATCTGCCATTGAAACAGCAAAAAAAATCGCCACGAATACTGAACAGACTGAACTCTCACCCGATCTGCTTGCGATCTCCAGGATTGCAGGAATAAGTCTCATTCATGACTTAAAAATTATGCGAATCGAAAAAGATTATGTCCGGAAGGAAGCTTTCTTGCGGAATAATGTAATGAACCCTGCTTTTGTGACTAATATTTTAAGAATAGTTCCAGGACATTGTGTAAGAGGCGAGCTGCTTCCATCAGGGATGGTTATTTACCTACACAGTGAAGATTTTGAAAGATTCCGAAAAACAAAAACCTCGATAGTTGGAAATGATGAAGGACAAGGTGAGCTGTGGCTTAGTTCAGTATCCGATGATTTCTTAAAGAGGGTAGTGGTGGTGGATGCAGGCTTTCAAGTGGACGGACCCGTTAGCATGAAAAGCCTGCATGAGCAGCATTTAAAGAATATATCGGCAGTAATCATTGGCTGATTTGAATCGACAAATGATGTGGAACGGCAACTTCCCGCTTGGCCTAGAGATAGTGGACATGGCAGAAGCTTTCACAGGGAAAAGAACCTAACTCTTGCAAAAAAGGGTCGGGCAGGAAGCAAGCCACTGCACTCAGAAGAATTTGGTTTTTTAAGCATTGAACTTTCTGAATTGAATAACGACAAATTTGAGGCTCTTTGTCAGAGTGCCAAAGGCAAGGTAAGGGTTAGTATCGAGGATCTGGAAGTTAAACAAATCAGGATTTACAAGAATTTGCACATGGGTCTTGTTCTGTCTGACGGGGAACAGCAAATTAGAGCTTTCATTGCTAACACCGTCAAACATCCATTAATTGACGAAGGCAGTTGGGTTTCCGTGCGAGGTATTTTGACGCGGGATGCTTGGCGAAGGGGCCAAGAAATTACAATAAAGGTTGAACCAAGTAATATTCGCCCTGGTACAGCTAGAACAGCTGCTAAAGAGCTCCCACCAGCAAAAAATCCAATTCCAGTATCGGCGCCTGAGTTTCCTATAATTCTTTGTAAGACTCCCATACAGCTTGTCAGACTTTGCGAGCATTTGGCGAATCGGGAATGGATTGGACTAGATACAGAAACTTATAGGCACTTTGATCCTTATTCCTTTGCTGACAAGCAACAGCTTTGTACCGTTCAAATTTCCGATCCAACAGACAAACGAAATTATGTGATTCAGATCAGTCGCAATCGAGATAGCTTTGCTAATCTGGAACCGCTTAAAGCGCTCCTTGGCTCCGAGTCGCTTGGAAAGGTTGAGCACTATTCCAAGTTCGAAGACGCTGTATTTGAGAATTATGGAATCGAACAAAAAGCAGTACTCGATACTCATACATTGGCAACAAAATATCTACCCTATCTTCCAAATTTTAGTCTTAGAATGATCGTACGTCACGTGTTGGGGTTAGAACTTGTAAAGGATGAACAAAAAAGCGATTGGCGCGGCAATTTGAGTGCTTCGCAAATTAAATATGCTGCCGATGATGCCGAAAAAACGTTGCGAGCAGGGTTGTGTATTCTGGCTGAATTAAGAAACATATCGCCAAAAAAGGACGCCCCGCTTGAGTTGCAGCTTCAAGGTCTCAAGGCTGCACTTGATACGCACCAAGAAATCGTTAGTCAGAAGGCCCCTAGACTTCTTGAGCTTGAAGATGAAATCAAAGGCTTAAAGCGTGAAATTTCAAGATTATTACAAGAGGGGGCACTCCAATATGATGGTCCATTTGGTTCGGCCTGTTTGCTAGGACAGACTTGCGACATTATAGTCGAGCGTTTCAAAGTTGATTTAGTCAACTTATGTAAGTCTAGGGAGGAATTGAATAAAGCAAGAAGTATCATAGATGATTTAGTTAAGATAAGCGCTGACGATGCTGCAAAGCTAATTAGGGGACTCAGTGGGGGAAAACTTCTGATGAAAGAAAGTGAGATCGAGAATTTTCTAAACAGCATTCCAGGCAGCGATAGATTGCCAGGCACTCCGATGATCAGTGTCGGATATCATATTCAATCAAAAAGCTCAGAGGCAGAAATGAAAAGCTCTGCGTCGCTAAAGGATTTGATGTATAGCCTTGCTTTAAAGAGTAGGGAGCAGCTGGAGATTATTGAGAATGAAGTCCCAGAATTTCGCACGAATACCATAAAAATAAACGCTCTACTAGAGCGTATTTCGGAGGTCGTTAAAGGGGGAGCATCATATGAAGGAAAGCATGGTGTTGCGAAGCTTGGACCGTCGAGGCTTGTTATTAACGCTGGGGCCTTAGAAAAGGCCTTGATTGAAAAGACGCTAAAATGCTCAAGCTCGGCCGAGCAAGAGCATTTGCTGAGGAAAATCCACTTGAAGATTATCGAGGCACCGCTATTTATTGATAGAGAAGAAGCAAGGTCGAGGCTAACAGAGAGTACTTTTGCTGCACTCTCAGAAGATTTCATGGTGAAGCGATTCCTAGAGAAAGCATCAAGTTTCATGCCATTCATTGGAGTTAAATTCTAAGGGTCAGAGTCTTATGAGTAACGGGCCATCGAAAGAATCTGGAGGAGGAGCTTCTTTGCCCCTGTTATTCTCTGGGGTTATTAGTACGCAATTTAGTTCGCTACTGATTTCAGAAGCAGAGTCGGTAGAAGCGACATCTCCAACGAATATTCAGGCTTCAGGTGCATTAAACAATGCTTTCTTCACGCCAAGACTCTACTTTGGCCCACAAGTTCCTGACAGCGTTGAATCGTTGAAAGAAAATTATGGTTTGTCATGTTTGAAGAAGGATGATCTTGAATTTGTGAAGTCCCAAGTCCAATTTGTATGCGAGTTTCTTGAGAGTAGTGAGAACTTTGCAATGGAAGCTCCGACTGGAAGTGGGAAAACCCTGGTCGCACTCATGGTCGCATCCAAGTACCTATCCGAAGATAAAAAGGTTTGGTTTATTACTCCGCAAGGTGTCCTGGTTTCACAAGTGGCAGGCAATGCGAAGTTATATTTGGATATCGCAGATGAAGAGATGATAATGATAACTGGCGAGACAGAGCCTTCAAAACGAGCTCTTTGTTATAAAGACCCCTCACACAAACTTTTCATACAAACGCCAGAAGCTTTAGTAAATGATCTGGCTAGAGGTGCTGTTGATCTTTCTCGTGCAGAGCAAAAGCCTGAATTAATAATCATAGATGAGATACACGAAGGGGTGGGTGAACATGCCTACGTGCGTCTTTCCAGATATTTCAAAAATATTCCGCTTAGAATCCTCGGTCTTTCAGCCTATGTAGCTGAAAGCAAGCAGGAGTTGCGGTCACGTATGGATTGCTTTGGCCTTAGCGAGTTTAGGAAGTTAGATATACCGAGCCGTCCTAGAACTGTTGCCCCACTTTATTGCCCGATTAAGGAGGGTGAGGTTGCTACTGAGATGATAGATGCGATCGCGCATCTTGATAGGGGTGGAGAAAGGGTGTACCAAGAAATTCACAATACTCTCGAAATACTATCTTATGGAGTGACGGAATCTCAAGCCGCCGCTATTAAGGCCTTTTCTGGACTGATAACCAAGGAAGTGACAAGCTACGGTAAATTTTGCTTCCCACCCTGGAGTGGCTCTTCCTCGCTTGTGCAGGGGCTTAAGAAGCTTGAGGCAATAATTACGGATGAATCCAAACGAAAGTTCTTCGGAAGACTGAGTTCATATCTTGCCGAGTTGAATGAACTTGGTAGGCAACATGGCTATCTCACCAGCGCAGGTATTTTTGCTTTCTTAGACTATGTAGTCGGGCAGCATAATGAAATGGTTGAGATGAGGCATAAAGGGAGAAATGTCGGCAAATATCTAGAACGACTTCTTGAAAGTGATAGTGAGACTGTAGCGGCGTTTCGAACCTTGGCAAAAGGTACTGCCTACTATAACGTGCTCACCGCGAAAAACCGAAATGCCATCTTTGACCGGACTAAACTTCGTGAAAGTTTAATTGAGAGGGATTACCTTGATCATCCTAAGGAAAAAAAACTTTTTGAGCTTATTGCTAATGAGATCAGAATTTCTCCTGATGCAAAAGTTGTGATTTTCACTGGGCTTGTATCGGAAACATTATTTCTTGCTGAAAGATTGAATAGAGCAGGAGCTGCCGCAGGGATAAAAGCGGTAGCCATTATCGGCAAAGGCAAGGGAAGACCAAACGCTAGTGAGCGCAATAAAATTATGGAATCTTTTGCTGTTGGTGAAGCTAATGTGATGGTGGGTGTGCGTAATGTGATAGGACAAGGATTGCATATCCCTGCTATCAAATTGGGTATAATACAGGAGCCTTATCCAAAACCAACCAAGTTTGAACAAAGTTTAGGACGTGTTGGTCGGGGAGAAGCTCAGGGAGCCTTATATGTGCTCATTACTTCACATGTTGATACAATCAGGCAGCAAGTTTGTATGAGTAGACACGAACGACGTGCTAAGGAGTTTAGTGACCTCTAGAGAACACAGGTATAATTACAAAAACGATGAAGCAGAGGTAGGAGAAGCAGGATCTTTCTCATGGCAAAGGTTATTGTCGCGACCAAGCTTCAATGTGAGAGATAGAGTCCCAGAAGTCGCATCTAATATAATGGCCCTCTTCGATATCAATCCTATCATTGCAGAACTATTAGCTGCTCGTGGGCATAAAGCTGATCGCGAACTTGAGGAGTGGTTAAATACTGGGTTTTCAGA
>JAAZON010000589.1 GCA_012797725.1 SAR324 cluster bacterium
CCGACTAGAACAATAGTGGTTGAATCCATGTCCTCAAGAAATCTCTGCTGCTAAGTTTGTTTATAAAGGATACAATAGCAATTAAGAGCCACTCATAAAACATTTAATTTCCAACTTTAACCTATGGGAACTACCTTTTTTGAACAACAAGCTCAGGCACGCAAACGAAGTTCCCAACTTGTTTTTCTTTACGGTTGTGCAGTTATATTGATTATTTTTGCCGTATATTTAGTCGTCTATATAATCTGGTCTGCAGCGCTTAATTCTTCTCAATTTTCATCAAACCCAATTAGTCACGACAACCTGGAAAATTTCCAGCCTAACCATTTACCATCTATTTTCCAATCCTGGCTTTTCATTCGAGTAGCCCTCATAACAGGATGCATAATAGCATTTGGGACATTTTACAAGATTTTGATACTTCGAGAGGGTGGTGCAAAAGTGGCTGAATCTTTGGGTGCAAGGCGCATTGATCCATCAACACAAGATGCAAATGAGAGAAAGGCAATTAATGTTGTAGAAGAAATGGCCATAGCTTCAGGCCTTGCAGTACCATCCCTTTATGTTCTTGATTCCGAGGTTGGTATTAATGCTTTTGCTGCAGGCTATAGCACTAAAGATGCAATAATCACTCTCACAAAAGGCTGCCTTGAAAAACTGAAACGCGAAGAGCTTCAAGGAGTTGTTGGACATGAATTTAGCCATATCTTAAATGGCGACATGAGGCTCAACATTAAGCTACTAGGAACTCTTCACGGAATTCTTCTGCTTGCGCTAATTGGTGAGACCCTAATGCGTATTTCCAGAAATTCTGGTTCAAAAAATGATAAAGGTATTGGATTTTCTCTGGTAATTACCGGACTTGGCCTTTTAATCATAGGATACATAGGAGTATTTTTCGGCCGTATCATAAAAAGTGCCGTATCAAGACAGCGCGAGTTTCTTGCAGACGCCTCATCCATTCAGTTCACTCGGAATCCTTCGGGACTTATTGGTGCTTTAAAGAAAATTTTCGGCCTCCACGAAGGATCCGATATCCAAACAGCAAGGGCGGAAGAGATAAGTCATATGTTCTTTGCAAATGCATTCTCAGGCCGTCTTGTGAGTATTTTCGCCACGCATCCACCTATTCTTGAGAGAATAAAACGTCTTCAACCTGAATTTAATGCAACAAAGGCTATGATTGAAGCAGAACTAAGAGTTGAGTTGGAGGAGGCTCGAGATAAATCTGAAGAGGTTAGCTCAAAACTGGTATCTGTTGCTCCTAAACCCTTAAGCCCTGATGCTATTATTGAATCTGTCGGCAAAGTAACACAAAATAGTCTGTTGGCAGCGTCTGGTCTTATTCAATCTTTGAATCCAAACATCTCAAGCGCTATAAGAAATGAGCTTGGTTCTAGAGCATTGGTTCTGGGTATAATTTTGTATGCCAGCCAAAGAACGACGAAGATATCTAGAGATGAACTTCATGCCAAATTAGGAAATGATTTAGGCTTTGCTTTAGAAAAGCTTTCCCCTTTCATTAAGGAACTTAAACAAGAAAATTACCTAACCATAATCAATTTATGCATGCCGACTCTTCGAAGGATGACACAAGAGGAGTATTTATCGTTTCGAAGACAAACTTATTGGCTAATGAAAGCGGATAACATTATAAGCTTCTTTGAATTTGCTGTAAGCAAAATGTTGATCCGAAATCTCGATGGTCTTTTTGTTCACAAGCCAAGCAAAGCTTTGAAGCAAAAAGATATTAAAAGCTTGAAAGATTCATGCATTACCTTGTTGACTCATTTAGCAATAGTGGGAGATGGGGATATCGATAAGAGGAAAGAATCATATATAAAGGCCCTTCGCTCTTTGAATCTGGAAGAAGAAGGTGCCTTTCCAAGTTTTAAAACTTTCTCCCTTGAGAAGCTAGACAAAGCCCTTGAAAGTTTTGATTTTACAGAGATTGAGATTCGGCAAAAAGTCTTCCGCGCTGCTTGTTTATGTGTATCATCTGATGGCCTTATTAATCCTAAAGAACAGTGCCTAATCCGCGCCGTTGGAAGCCATCTCGACTGCCCTGTTCCGCTCTTGTAGGCGTCGTCACTAGGGCTCTTTCTTATACGGGAGGATCTCCTTTGTGTTCTCTGCGTCCTCTGTGGTTTTCATTCACGGATATTCTGTCTGACCAAGAACTTTTTCTTTAAACCACGAAGCGCAGGGAGGGCGTGGAGTTTAGAGCAGGAAACATGGAAGAGCACTCCCCTGTTTTTCTAAAGTTTACTCCCTAGTTATTCCCTGTCCACTTTTTCGGGGGGAGATCAACTTCAGTTAGCGGAAAAACAGTCCGCTGAATCAGTAAGGCAGAAAATCTGAGTCAGACGGCTGACCGCAGTGAAGCGGACTGCAGAGGGCGAAAATAAAAGCAAAATGGAGAGACGAAATTCTTCTCGTCCAGTATATCCAGCCTTACTCAGCTTAAAATTTCCAACAATGCTCCGGTACAATCACTCCCACTTGTTTTTGGGGCCAACGCACGGCAAAGGTTAAAATGGATTTGTGATAATCATAGGGATATTCATCTTTGCTATGCACTGCAACATCAAGAGAATAATTCCCATCTAAAAGTCCAAGACGCTTAATATCATATGAAACTGTTCCCTCGCTATTCAGTAATGGAATTTTCAAGCCTTCTATATTTGTGTTTGAGCCATGAATAACTAGTCCATCACTGCGCACAATTCCAATTCCAAAGACTACATCATCTACTCTCTGATGCATTTGGTAGTCAATTTCAATTTTCAAATCATCATCCGGGTGAAACATCAGACGAGGCTCACCATTTTTATCAACAATCCTCGCTGATAGAATCTCTATCTCACGGCTGCCCCAACGAAGGCATTCTTTAATTGACAAGTCGCTCTGATTGCCATCTCGTTCGCTTTGAGACTCCCGAAGAAGAATTTCTTCTCCTCTTTCAATAAACTCTCTATAGTGGTCGATAACTCTCTTTGGTTCTCCTCGATCTTTAACCTCTCCTTCATGCAACCATAAAGCCTCATCACACCACATTCGCACCGCATCGAGGTCGTGGGTGACAAGCAAAAGAGTTTTCCCTTCTTTCTTCAACTGAGCGATTTTCTCCTTACACTTTCCAACAAAGGCAGCATCTCCGACTGCTAAGACTTCATCAACCAATAATATGTCAGGATCTGTATGAACGGCGAGACTAAAGCCTAGCCGCATGAACATTCCAGATGAATACGTGCGTACAGGATCGTCAATAAATTCCTCCAACTCCGCGAAACGCACTATTTTATCGAAGCGTTCATCTATTTCCTTGCGACTCAATCCATGCATGACACCACCAAGATAGAGATTCTCGCGACCACTAAAATCAGGATGGAAACCTGCCCCTAGTTCAATGAGAGCCGCCATTCGGCCATTCACACTGACCGAGCCTTGACTTGGGCTATAGATACCCGTAATCAACTTCAACAAAGTTGATTTGCCAGAGCCGTTCTTACCTATGACTCCAACTGAAAGTCCTTGGGGAATACGCATTGTCAGATCTTTAATTGCATGCGTGAAATGCGCGTTGGCATCACGGTCTGAACGGAAGATATTTAATAAAGATGATTTTAAGGTGGTATAACCTCCCTTTCCCAATGTCTGCCGGTGAAAGTCTTTTGATAGATTCTTGATATCTATTGCATATTGTGGCGCATTCTCGCTTGCCATTTTCGATTGGACTACTCCCATTAGTCTTTACCTTGTTTTATCACATAAATGTCAGGAAGATTGCGCCATCTATCGCAATCATCCATACCATA
>JAAZON010000590.1 GCA_012797725.1 SAR324 cluster bacterium
CCAATAGCGAGTCCAATTTCACGTTGAGCCATTGCAAGACGTGTGACCGAGTCAAGCATAAGTACCACTTTCTTTCCTTGGTCTCGAAAATACTCAGCGAATGCCGTTGCCAGAAATGCTGCTCTAATTCTTAGCAATGATGACTCGTTACCAGTCGCCACAACAACAACAGAGCGCTTTAAGCCCTCGGGGCCAAGATCCCTCTCAATAAACTCACGAACCTCCCTCCCACGTTCTCCTACAAGCCCAATTACGTTAATGTCGCTTTTTGAGTGCCTAGCTATCATTCCAAGAAGTGTGCTTTTGCCCACACCTGAGCCAGCCATGATCCCTACGCGCTGTCCCACACCCACCGTGAGAAAAGAATTCATAGCACGAACGCCAAGGTCAAAATACTGCTTTATCCTGCTTCTTGTAACTGGGTTTGGTGGATCGCGGAACAGAGGGGTAAGATCACCTCCGATGATAGGAGCTCCGCCATCAATAGGATCTCCTAATGCGTTGATGACTCTTCCTAAATATCGCTCCGATACCACCACCTCAGAACTTGAAGCCGAAGCCGTGATTTCAGTTCCAGAGGAAACGCCTTGAGTATCGGCAAATGGCATAACTAATATCTTATCCTTTCGAAATCCGACAACTTGAGCTGGGATCTGTCTTTTGCCGGAGTGAATATATACTCGTGCACCAACCGGGACAAAGGGCCCCGTCCCCTCTATTACCAGACCACGCACATCAGTCACCGTGCCTCTTAGCTCGTATCTTCCGGATGTCTTGGTCGCGGCTAGGGCTTTCTCAAATAACTCACTCATGAAACCGCCTTAACAACGCTATCCTTTATGCGATCCCAGGATTTATCAATCTGGTAATCGATCTCACCAGCAGTGGTTTCAACCACACATCCTGAACGAATGCTCTCATCTCCAACAAAGTTTATATCGGTAAACTCTCGAATTATCTTCTGAATACCCAACACTTCAATAAACTCAAGATCCTGAGGACTGACTCGTACCTTTGCAATATGAGAGCTACCTGCAAGTTTAAAAGCTTCCTTGATGAGTGGAATGATATATTCGGGGTTTATCTCGACAGCATAACCAATGATCTTTTCTGAAATTGAGACAGCAAGTTCAACCGCCTTTTTCTCAAGAGCAGATAAAATTTCCGTTACTTGCACTTGATAGTCTTTAAAAACAGTTAGTAGGGTTTCTTCGACACGCTGCATTTTTCTTTCGTTTTCCTCAACCAACTGCTCAACCGCCTCAAGTCTTGCTTTTTCTCCAGCCTCTCGAATCGCTCTTTCGATATCATCTCTATGAACCCGTATGATTCCCTGCTCCGCTTCCTCCTCTTCTACGCTTTTTCGCTTTAAAGTCTCACCTGGTTTCAAATACGGGCGGGCTAAATTTGGATCGCCATAGCGACCGCCATAATCGGGGAACATCGGATCGATACATATTTTCTCACCATCTATCGTGGCAACTTCCATTGGTTGGAACTCTTCTGAGGCTGTAATCTCCCCCACGATTTCCCACGTCTGATCTTCATAGGGAGTTTCCCTGTAGGTGGCCTGAGTCATTTCATCTGAATTAACAGTTCGTTCCATTGATATCGCTCACTAATTATTTCTTAGAGACGACCATCATTTAACCAGTATCTGATCAGCAAGGCTGCTTGTCTTGGGTTCTCCTTTACAACCGTGCAGTTCTCAGCAATCAATTGCTCAAGCTGCTCCAGGTCTACTGTTGGCTCATATGTTGGCAGATGGGCCTTGCTACGCTCAGCCGCCATTTCTTGTTCCAGCTCCTTTATGCCTGTCGGTAAAAGTCTCGATAGATCAACTTCTGCCTCGGTTGGGGTAACCAGGAACTTGACCAGTGGTCTTACAATGACAAAGAAGAACAAGATAACGAAGAGGATAGGCACCGCCTTAGAGATCATGTTGAAAATGAAATCGTTCTTTGCCTCTTTGTCCATTTGTTCAATAACAGCGTCATCCGGCGTAAAGAAAGGTACATTCTCAACCGTCAATGTATCTCCACGATCTGAATTGAAACCAACTGCGCTCTTGACAACACTCTCAATCCTAGTCATGGTCTCCGAGTCGAGAGGAACAAATGTCTTAGGGGCATTTGCCGGGGCACCTGCAGGACTTGTGTAGTTACCATCAACTAATACAGCCACTGATAAGCGCGTTAGAGCACCACGTGGAGAGGTGCTTTTAGTCACTGCGCGTGACACTTCATAGTTCTTCACCGCCTCATTTCTATTGGTTCGCTCCGCAGTTCCATCGGGCTGAGTCACCAAATTTGGATCATCACTCAAATTTGAGACCACTCCAGGCACCCCACCTCTTTGGGTAGATCCAGCACCCTCTGAAATGCTTCTTTCAGATCTTATAACTTGGCCGCTCGGGTCGTATGATTCTTCCTGCTTTTCACTACTTGAATAATCAATATCGGTCGTGACTCGAGCAATAACTTTCCCTGGCCCCAGAACTTTTGAAAGCATCTGCTCAACTCTATCAACATAGCCCCTTTCAATCGTATGTTGATATTCAAGCCTTGTTGCTTCAATTCCAAACTCTTCCTTGTCGCCTTTGGGGGTCAAAAGGTTCCCGAATACATCTACGATGGTAACATTTTCTTTTTTTAGCCCTTCGATGCTTCCCGCAACTAGATTCTGAATACCTAGCACTTGTTTATCAGCAAGCGTTGTTCCCGGCCTAAGCCTCAGCATAACTGACGCTGTGGGTTCACTGCCTGTTTTAGCAAAAACGCTCTTCTCAGGCTGAACAATGTGCACTCTAGAGCTCATGACACCATCAATTGATGAGATGGTGCGCTCCAATTCACCTTGCAGTGCTCTCTGAAATTTAAGCTTTTCAACAAATGTAGTAGTGCCAAGATTTGAAGCATCAAAAAGCTCGAACCCTACTGTGCCCCCCTTGGGGATACCATCGCCAGCAAGCCCAATTCGAACCTCATGCACCGTCTCTGGAGGTGAAATTGCAATCGTAGAACCGTCACCTCGCACTTCATATTTGATCTTCTGTTCTTTCAGCCTTTGAATGACAGCTGCAGAATCAGTCGGCTCAAGATCGGAGTAGAGCACAGCATAATCTGGACGATTGGCCCACTTAGATAAATAGATGATTCCAGAAACCGATGCTACAACAAGCAGTGGAAATACTATCTTCTGCACCAAGGGAAGTTTAATATACCCCTCAGTCAATTGAGCAATAATGCCACTTAGGTCAAGACTAGCTGCCATATAATATTACCTCCTATTAGACCGCCGTGCGCATTACTTCTTCATATGCACGAATTATCTTTGCCTGAATTTTGGTCATCAACTGAAAAGCGACATCAGCTTTTTCAAGCGCAATCACAGCATCATGCTGAGTTACACCAGGTTTGCCCAAGGTAAGCTCTTCCACTTTCTTATCTGCGACGTTTTGAAGTTCATTCGTTTCCTTCAAGGCACTTTGGAAAACTTCGGCGAAACTCTTTGCCCCCTGCTTTGCGTCTTGGCCTTCTGGCCCATGGATTTTTGGTTGTTCAGGAATTATTGGCTTGATGCTTTTCAAACCAAAGTCAATTTTATCTATCATATGACCCTCTTAATAATTCTATCATGCTACTGAGATGTTTTTAGCAGCGTCCGCCATCTCCCTAACAACCTGAACTGCCGTGATGTTAGCTTGATAGAGTCGACTTGCACTCATTAAATCAGTCATTGAAGTCACTACATTGATATTTGGATATGAAACGTAGCCATCTTTATCTGCATCTGGGTGACCAGGCTCGTAGACTCTCTTGGGATCTGATTGATCTTCAACAACTCTATCAATAAATGGTTTGGCTAAGCTCATTCGATCCAACTCAGACTCGAAAGCACTCTGCTGGGTTAGCGCAACCTGCCGGACATCTCGCCTCTTGAAGGGACCGCCTTCAGGTGTTCTTGTTGTCTCAGCATTCGCAATGTTAGATGCCAAGACATTAACTCTGGTACGTGCCGCACTTAATCCACTCGCCAGAACTTCTATTACATTAAACATACCCTTTTCCTCCTATCCCTAGCTAATTGAACGTATGGCCGTTGCCAAAAGCCTCATCTTTCTTCTCATAAAGTCTGCAGACCTGATATATTGCGAACGGTTAAAATCCAGCTGTCCCATTTGAATATCGATATCTACATTGTTTCCGTCAGGTTTTGTCGCACCAGAAAGATCTGCGACTAAATGAGAATTCCCAGCATTTCCAATATCGATATGTTTTGAATTACTCAAAGTAAGTGGACTAGTGTTCTTCGAAAAAGCTTTCTCAAGTTCACCAGCAAAATCCAGGTCTGATGCCCGGTATCCTGGAGTCTCTGCATTGGCAATGTTGCTTGAAATTGCTTCGTTTCTCTTCCAGGTTAAATCCATAGACTTCTGTAGGCCGCCTAAGGTCTTATCGAATATCATATCTGTAAAAACTTTCATGATCTGTCCTAGTTCAAAGCTTTGACACAACAAGGGCTTATACAGGTTCCCCGCAAAGCTACGTTGCAAGAGCTGTGCAAAGTTAGTTACTTGATATTCTTTCAATAATATCAGATAGATAACTTTCTGGAGAACCATGGCTATATTCTAGAATGTCAAGACTTTGGCGCTTGCCTTTTCTAGAAATATTGAAATGAAGGACATCCTAATAAAACGGTTCTTTCCTTTATATGATACTTTTATCGTTCTTAGATACATAACAAAGATGTTTGAAACTTGGAAAAACACACTCTTGAAATTGGACCGTTTTCATCACAAGACGTGAGAGAAACACTTTGGTATTAACGCGGAAAATCATGCTTAAATTACGAGTAAAAGCCAGATCGGGAAAAAATTGAATGAGTCGTTTCGTTAATTATTCAAACCTTGTCTTTAGAAACTGAGGCAAAGTGCTTCCTTCCAAAGAATCTAAACTGAACAGAGAGGCAAGGAAAAAGAACGAAGGTGAAGGTTCGAAAGAAAGCGTCAACCCTCTTTCATCTTTTCTATCAAAGCTAGGAGATGAAATACTCGTCTCTGACCTACAGACCCTGGCGCCTGGTCACTTCGTTCGCGTACCAAATATCACGCCCAAAATACCCGACGGTATTCCTGTTGTAGGTATAGTCACTAAAAATTTAAATGGAGACGCACGACGTTTGCTCGTCGCCTGTTTGGGGTTAGATACCGAACGTGCATTTACTTATAGTTTTCTTAGATATGCGACCATTCCCCTCTCTACCTTTCAATTCGTCTTGCAAGCGGACAGGGTGACAGAAATGGCTGATGCCTTAATGAAAGGAAATATAGAAGCAGCATTATCAATCCTGCCTGATACAACACAATTGAATGCAGCAAAAGAGTTCTTTGCTCTTAATGTGCTGCCTGCAATCTTGGAAGTTCGAAGCCAAGCTGAGAACCAGAGGGATTGGTCTCACGTGAATATCTATGAGATCAAGCGCTTAAAAGGATACTATCAAGCCTGTAATCAATTTGGAAAAGGTCCCAAAGATTGGAAGGGATTGCTCATTAATGGAAGCAGGTTCTTCCGGTATTCCCTCGGAGGAGAGCTCAGTCAAGAAGAGATAGAGTCCATAGTAAAGGCAACGGAAGTTCGTATACGGGAACTCAAGCGCAGGGCTCAGTTGGTCTACACATCCGACGCACTCGAAGAACTGCGGGCTGAACTTAAGATGAGATGGAGTAAGGCAGTAACTGATTATCAGACGTTGCGATCCAACAAAGAGCCTAACAAATCTGCTTTTTCAGAATTTAGTAGCGAGAATTTGATGAAACATCGTGGCATTCTCGCACTTTCCATTAACCCACAAACGGGAAGAAGTGATATTAATTATCTCCTAAAAGAAGTAATCGGCGCAACTGCCG
>JAAZON010000591.1 GCA_012797725.1 SAR324 cluster bacterium
GGATAAATAACTTCATCACCTCGATTACAGTACACTTCCTGACAAAAACCAATTGCTGGCTTGCCCCCGGGAAAGATCACGATTCGCTCCGGAGAAATATCAAGGCCTCTCATTTCTTTCATCTGCTTTGAGATTGCTTTTCTGAGCGAGACTAATCCCTTCGGGTCACAATAATGAGTATTGTTGGAATCCAGTTGATGTTTGATCTCAGTCTTAACATATTCGGGAATATTGAAATCAGGTTCACCAAGATTAAGGCGAATTACTTGATGCCCATCATTCTCGACACGAACTATATGGGGCCCCATCTTGAAAGCATTTTCAGTTCCAAGTTCCGCAATCCTATCGGCAAAAAGATTCATGGCACCCCTCCTCCTACAAATCTCATTCTGCTCACTATGCTTGAAAGGTCTCAGAGATAACTCTTAAGCATATATCCAGGATTTTCTTTATATCAAGATTCCTTAAATCGATACTCCAGGAATTTCCATCGCTTTTACAGATAGTTAAATATCCCGTCGGGTATCTACTCGAAAGGTATGGGTGGTAGAAAGTAGGTGTGCCGATGATTTGATTTCTGTTACCGGACTCAGAAAGACTGTTTTCGAAATCAATCATAGTCAGAACGCCGACAGTCCACAGCAAGACTGCGGTGAGCAGGAAAAACTGATTCTAAGTGCCAGTTGAGTCCAATTGCAAATTCTCACAAAAGAAACCTGATCTGTGAGGGAAGCAGACTTCTCGCCAGTGATTTGAGACAAAACATATCCGGCCCCTCTTCTTGATAAACAAGGCTTTCCGTCTGCCACTCTGAGGCTGTAAGAAAGATAACTGGTATCTCAGAATATTTTGCCGAATTCCTGAGCAATCGCAAGAACTCAATACCATTCATTTCTGGCATCAAAACATCAGAGACCACTATGTCCACGGTATGGTCTCGTAGAAGAGCAAGAGCTTCCTCGGCGCTTTCTGCGCAAACAACCTCATAACCCTCTTTTTCTAGGAACATGGAAAACAAGACCAAATGATCAGAATCATCATCAACCAACAATATTCTGGGGTTTCGCAATGGATAATCTTCAAGAACTGGGAAAAAATCTTTTGCTTTATTATTTCTTTCTTCAAGCCACATATACACACATTCCTTATGAATAGAACTTTTTTGCTTCTCAGCTGTTATATTCAACGTATCGGTGAACTCAGAATATTACTTGAGCTAAATAATCAAGTAATATGGCTACCAGGCTGATTTAATTGAATAATTTTTAAATTGGTGAATATATTGGAGGCTCTAAGTCATGCGACCAGAATTCACAAAAGGGGAAATATTACCCTAACAATTTGCTGCTACCTGCACACCATTGCCCTCTCTGCGTTCTCCCTTAACATTCATGTAGTGATAACTCTGAAGCGAGTGAATCTCTCCTATTCCATTTCGTGCTGCTTCAATTCCTTCTGCAGCAGCTAATGCAGCAGTCAATGTTATTATATAAGGCACTCTATATTTAATTGCTGCTTTTCTTAAATAAGAATCATCATGAGCACTCAATCTTCCGCTGGGTGTATTAATAAGAAGATCGATCTCGCCCTTTTGAAGTGAATCGACAATATTTGGACTACCCTCATGAAGCTTCAATAACATTTCAGATTCAAGTCCATGTTCTGCTAAGTATTGACTAGTACCCCTGGTTGCAAAAAGCTTAAATCCCAACTTAATGAAAGCACGTGCGACTTTAAGACCTTCCCTGCGATCAGACTCACAAACACTTATGAGCACACTCCCCTTTAGCGGTAAATATTGCTTCGCGCCCATTTGAGCCTTGTAATAGGCCATGCCAAAACTATCAGATAGTCCCAAAACTTCTCCCGTAGAGCGCATTTCTGGGCCAAGTAATGGATCAACCTCTGGTAGCATCGCAAATGGAAAAACTGCATTCTTAACGCCGAAATGTTTGATACGTGGCTTGGTTAAATTTAGATCTGATATTTTCTTACCGAGAATAATTTCAGTTGCAAGACGAGCCATTGAGAGTCCGCAGACCTTTGAGACAAGAGGTACAGTTCTTGATGCTCGAGGATTTGCTTCCAGCACATAAACCATATCATTATAAATCGCAAATTGCATATTCATCAGACCAACAACATTGA
>JAAZON010000592.1 GCA_012797725.1 SAR324 cluster bacterium
ACCATTGCGAAAACTCTTGTGTATCTTGGTTCTTAGCCGTTATATTATTTCCGACAAGATATCGTGCAAGGTCATAAGCACTTGGCGCAGATTTGCAATAGATTAAAGTCGGGGAATTTAATGTCTTACATATTTTTAATACCTCTGCTTTTGTATCTCTATTGGAAATATGCCGCACTTCGGCAACAACGGTTGAATAATTGGTATCATAATAGCGAAAATTGAGATGCTCCTGGCCAATCGTGATATTGCCAACATTGGGCCCTATAAGAAAAAATTGTGAACCAGATTTATAGAGTTTATAAAAGGCGTGATTCAACACAAAGGTGCGATCATCACCTCTGTTTGGGCTTAATTTGTAAAATTCATCAATAACAAAAAGTTGTGGTACTATATCGTCTTCGCTTTCGATAAACCGCTCTTGTGTAAAAACAAAGATATTTTGTCTACTCCTGATTTGGGTGGGATGTGTGATAATTTTAAACTGATTCCCAAACCGCTTCGATAATCGTCTTCGAGTTTCATCAATAAGAGCAATTGTTGGAACAATTACAACGATATCATCATAACGATCTGATGCAATTGCCGCGTCAATTAATAAGCTTTTACCAAAGCTTGTTGGTGCACTAAGAATTACATTGGCTCCATCCATCAAGGCACGATAAACTTTTGCTTGCATGGAATGAAGGATTATATCGTCCATTCCTTCTGGAGCGTGAGACTCGATATTGAGCAAATCAGATGTGGTTAAATTACTTATGCCGGCATCAAGATATGGAAAAAGACCAACTCTTTGGACTAAGCTATCGATTATTGGTTTATAACTTGAGAGTATTTCGCGATGTTCCAACATACGAATAAGGCATTCCCTTGCTTCGTTTTCATCTTCGTTAACACAACCTGCAATCATGGAAAGGGCTTCGAAAGCATTGTCCTGAAGCCATTTTGAGTCAGAAAAGTTTTTTTGATTGATCGTGCTCATCGCTGTAGTCCCTCAAGTTTTGAATGTAGAGCTTTTACAAGTTCTTCTTTATTGGCAATCGGGACCAAAAACAAATGTATTTTAACTTTAGGAAGGGATTGCTCTTTAAAATGATAATATAGCGATTCTGTTTCGTTAAGCAAAGCGGTCTTGAAAGCATCTGAATCAACATTGTGCTTAGCTACAATATCACTCTCATAAGTTAACAAAACGGGAATACAAATATGCTTAAAAACTTTATCGAGTGAGTTTCTTTTGCTAAGCAATTCCTTAATCTTTTGTGCGTGTGGCCATTTGTCATCAATTTTGCCGGAAATCATAACAAATTCATTTCGCAGATAATCGTTTTGCGTATGTACATCAAGCTCACTGATAACGTCACGAATAGCCTCTTTCGCATTTTTGTAGAATTTGACTTCACCCAGCCACAGTTCAAGATTGTTATCTTGCTCAACTATATGAACAGCATCAAATCCCTTAATGGTATCATTTGTAGCTGTTTTATAATAAATTTTACTTATTACTGGCTCAGAATCGAAAGTCTGCCTTACCAGTGCATGCAAAAGAAGTTCTCCGAATTCGCCTCGTTTTCCATATTTTTCAGTCGTATAGACTGTTTTTGCAGCTTTATTCAGCATGTTTGCTGCTGTTGCCGAATTTAAGTCCTCCAAATCAGAATATTTCATTGCAAACTCGAGCAACCAGTCAAAGAGATAATCTGCAACAGCCTTATACCGCCATTGATTACTTTCGTAACCTGCATCTGCAGCCGTAAAGCCAGGTTGACGGGCAATATCATGAACAACTAGTTCGAAAAGAGGCTCAGGCTTATTCCGATAAACCGTCAATTGTAACCTCCATCGTAATTGAAAACTTCTTGGAAGGCTGTAGAGAATTGTTCAGCTACTCTGATTTCAGCTTTCTTCAATGTTTGGATTATGGCCTTGTTTGCCATTTGCCCCCCATTGAATTTTGTATAGTCATTTTTTTCCTTTCTACTTTGATACTTACTTTTCAGAATGTTGATTATCGTTAGCTTTCTGATTTTCCTTTGATTCCTCACGAATTTGCTCATATACCTGATGCTTCAACGTTTCCTCGACGACTTTTTGGAACTCGGCATCATTCATATATCGATTAAATATGTCTTCGTTTTGTTCCATACGGTCAATAAACAAACCCTCTAATGCCCGCTTAAACACATAACTAAAGTTATCAATTGTGTTTGCTATTGCGGCCTGACGCAATCCGCTGTCTGCGACCGCCTCTTCACGTACTGAATCAAAGAAAAGTTGATCGGCTGGCTTAAAATTGGTGCCGAATCGTTCATTCAAGAGGTTAATCAATTGAGACAAATCTATCTCGTTCTTACGATACTTCCCAGTCCCTACAGATGTTGGGCCTTTGAGTTCGCCATGCTCACCAGCTTTAAGCTCGATTCTGCCCTCGCTTATCTTTTGCAACCGATAAAATTTTAAATTGACTTCATCATCAAAATTATATTCCGGGCCTGTTTCTGGGCGAGGCAATTTCTTAAGCAAAAATCTGGCATAAGTATAAAGCTTCTCAAGGTCAGAATCCTGATATGGAATAATCTGAGATAAAAAGGAATAGAGATTTCTGAAGACTTGGAGCTTCCCTCGAAACTCTTCCTGTGCTTCTATTTTTGTTTGCTTCCATTCTTCTTCTGGAAGTGATGATCGCAAATCGTCCTTCAATGCCTTAAACCGTTCAACCGCTATGTCCATCAAGGCATTTATTCTTGCATGGTCTGTTGGCGTTTGTTGATGTCGCGGGGCAAAGAAAACACAGCAAAACTCTTCAACTTCACTATCACGATAAACCCCTGAGGCATTAAGCTCGCCTTGCAGAACATACAGTTGCTGTGGGTCTGCCTCATCTCCAACAGTGGTAACCTCATAATAATCCTGAAATGCATCAAGAATTTCTTTCCGATCATTATAAAAGTCGAGAACGAACGTATCTTCTTTTCCCTGACAAGTACGATTTAACCTTGAAAGCGTCTGAACTGCCTGAATGCCTGAGAGTCTTTTATCTACATACATGGTATGCAGCAACGGTTGGTCAAAACCGGTTTGGAACTTATCTGCGGCAATTAAGACCTGATATTCCTCTGAGGCAAATTTATCCGGAATCTCCTTTCCTGAGATTCCCTTATTCATGCTTCCTTCAGTGTAGGTTATGTTTTTGTCAAGATCGTCAACAACTGTCCCTGAGAAAGCAACCAGTGTATCTAAATCGGTATAACCATTTTCTGCGATATATTTATCAAACGCCTGTTTGTATCGCACCGCATGAAGCCGAGAACTTGTTACGACCATTGCCTTTGCTTTACCCCCAATCTTGTGACGGGTATGTGCACGGAAATGCTCAATCATTACCTCAGCTTTTTGAGCAATATTATGCGGGTGGAGAGTCATAAATCTGGCCAAAGCCTTTGCTGCTTTGTGCTTTTCAACCTGCGGATCACTTTCGACAGATTTGATTAGGCCAAAGTAGGTTTTATAGGTTGTGTAGTTCTTGAGAACATCAAGGATAAATCCTTCTTCAATTGCCTGCCTCATACTATAAAGATGGAAAGGAATCGGTTTTCCTTCCGGGCCTTTTGTACCGAATACTTCCAAAGTTTTATGCTTGGGTGTTGCAGTAAACGCAAAGAAACTGATATTGGGCTGCTTGCCTCGTTTTGCCATCGTTCGAAGGATCTCTTCTTCTGCGTCATCTAATCCTTGAGCTTCAGCTTCTTCTTTTGCCTTTTTCTTGATATGGTCGGAGGCAAGAACGGCCTTTAATTCGGTTGCTGTTTCACCGGATTGCGAACTATGGGCCTCGTCGATAATTACAGCATATTGTTTTCCTGGCAATGTCAAAGCATCTTCTTTTGGAACGGGTAAACCTTTGGCTTTGGCCTCTTCTTCTGCCTGTTTTCTCATCTGCTCGGTTACAAATGGGAATTTTTGGAGGGTTGTTACAATAATTGGAACTCCTTCGCGCAGAGCTTTGGCAAGCTGAGCCGTATTTTCGTCAATCTTTTGGACAACGCCATGTTTATGCTCGAATTGATAAATCGTCTCCTGCAACTGCTGGTCAAGGACTACTCGGTCTGTGATTACAACAACAGAGTCAAATAATTTCTTATCATCCTTATCATGCAAGAAAGCCAATCGATGTGCCAGCCAGCCAATGGAATTGCTCTTACCGCTCCCGGCTGAGTGCTGAATCAAATAATTAGTTCTTGTTGCGGAAACGATATTTTGCGATCGATTCGGGTTAATTGTTTAGAGGAAAAAGCCTGTTCCCATTATCATGGAATTGACGAAAAACCAATGAAAAAGGAACAGGCCCATGAGACTCAGATCAACGC
>JAAZON010000593.1 GCA_012797725.1 SAR324 cluster bacterium
GTGTCGGGCCTGCCATTTGTTTGCAGGCTTTTCATGTCGTTGATAATTCGAATGCTTCTTGCCAGAGCCCAGAGCCTCTTCCAAGTCCAAATCTGCCACTTTCAATGGATGGGGAATCATTTCCATATGATCCTAGCTGGACGTGCAGCAGCAATTTCTCTTTTTATGGGATACTTTCAAGGTGAGGTGGCTAAGTACATAAAATTAATAGTACCCAAACTCTATAGGGGCAATTTCTGGTCTGGAAGGTTTAAAGAGCAACGCCTTTGTAGTGCAATGGATGTGGTTAATAAGATAGTTTATATCTACGCAAACCCTGCCAGGGCTAACCTTGTAAAATCAGTGTCTGAGTGGCCTGGAGTCTCTAGCTGGAAGATGTATAAGGAAGGCTACTATAGTTTTACTACTCGCTTTGTTTTGCTAAAAAACTTCAAAAAGATTGCTAGAAGGCTTCCCTTTCTCAAAGATTGTGATGCGGCCAGCGTACTTTCTTCAATAAGTACAGATAGTTATGAGCTTAGGATTTCCCCTAACATATGGAAGCGCTGCTTTGCAGAGAGTAGAAATTGGAGTGATGAATACATATATGACACTATCATATGTAGCGTGGCAATTAGAGAGAGGCTACTAGCTCAAGAGAGAGGTTCTCGCTCAGTTCTTGGTGCATTTGCCCTTCGTCATCAGGCAATAAGGCAAGACTATGAATCTAAGTCAAAGCACAAGACCCCCTTTATTATATGCTGCGACCGGGAGCTAAGGTTAAAGTTTATTCAATCTTACAGAGAGTTCTGCCTGAAGTGCCGTCAAGCCTGGGAAAAATGGAAGCTAGGGTTTTTGGGCGTAGAGTTTCCTTCTGGCTGCTATAGACCTGGAGTGCCTATTGTCGTTGCAAAGATTTAAGCCCTTGTAGTTTCTTCTTTAGGCGATAAGCCGAATGATGTTGAGATCTGCTTTAGTAGACCTATATGCCAATATAGACTCTTTTCTTTGAGAGCAGCAAAACAACAAAACCTAAGAAATATTTAAAGACCCCTTAATATTCTTTTATCCTATCTTGTTTCCTGCTCAATCTCTCCACTCCTGCTGGCTTAGTCGCTTTTTTTTCTTACCTTCTAGGCTGTTAGGGTCTTCTTAGCCCATGAAATTTTAAGCCACGGGGCTATATAGGGATTGTCCAAAAGAACATAAGATCAGGGTGGCACCATTGCCCCTCCACATAAGATCAGGGTGGCACCATTGCCCCTACCATTGCCCCTAAGAATTCTGTTCTGCCGTTTCATTCGGTGCATCGCAGCCTTCACCTTCGCATCCAGCTGGGCCTTCGACCATTCCCTCGCTTGCATCAACACATTCACAGCTCACTTTGTTCCCATCAGCAAAGCTTGCTAGAACCTTTCCCTCAGGGCACTGTTGCTCACAAGAGTCGTCTGACATAGCAGGTATTGGAATAAGAAAGACAGCCAGGATTACATTTATTATAATTTTTTTCATATTAACCTCATAAAAATTAACGTTCGAAATCTCTAACAAATAGTTCTTGTTTCAAATAAACAAAGCGAGGAGTTATAGGGGGTAGATTCGCAGCATTGTTAAATGAAGTGTCATAGTTCCAATCCCTGACAGGGGGATTGTATGATTGATTACTCCAGCTTCCTGTTACATGACGAGGGCGACCAAGACTGACAAAAGAACCTCGGTAGGTAAGAGTCTTGTTGCTCCAATTTTCATGAAAACGAGGGAAATTTTCCAATCCACCATTGTAGTTTCCAAGACTTTGTCCACTGCTGCCTTCCGCGCCACCTGTAGAATCTGTGCCAGCAAGAAAGGCAGTATTAATCGTTGTGTTCGAAGCAATCCTTGAATCAATACTATTGTTGCTATTGGTATCGCTCCAGGAATTAGAAAGGACGTTGATCGAATCTGCCATAATAGCGGCAGGTTTTTTATTGATGGAGTTATAGTTTCCCTTTATGTAAAAGGCTTGATCGCTAACAATAGTAAGACCTTTAATTGTGGGAGCACCAGATGCCGTAGATTTTAATTCAGCCCCATTTATTATGCGAACACCATAGGGATTGTTTGCTGCTCCGGACAGAGGGCCAATCACTGTAAAATGAAACACCAGCCCTCCTTCAGTTGAATCATCCAGAGCTTTGCCAGAACCAAACCAATTTGTCGATTTAAGACAATTTAGTAACGCTTGAAGATCTACATCAAGAAGATAAATCCATTTCTCCTCACGAAAATTGTACAACAATGAGCGATTAGCCACCTTTCCACCAATTGAGCCAGGGCATGCAAGCAGGGCAGCAGAATGTGCAGAATTATTGCTGGTATCAGAGTTTCTAACTTCGACAGACAATTTATTTCCAGCAGAATCGACTGTCATCACAAGTCGCAAATCAGCCTTATTCCAATATAATGCGGATGGATTCGCATCAAATAACTCTGGGCCAGGAACCGTCACAGGTGGAACTTTTACTTGTATCATGCCATGCCAGGGACCGAGACTGTTTGGCGCCACCTTTACTCGCGCAGGACAAGATGGGACAAGCGATAACGGGTTGGTCGGATCGTAGATTTTGACAGGGTTATTTGTGCAGACATTATTATTTTTTCTACCTCTATAAAGATCCCCAGCTGTTGTCACTTGGCCTGTAATGCTAAGAGAATTTCCATCACTCATTAAATACAAATCGCCGTTAGTATGCACCGGTCCCGACAACGTCATTGTGGGACCAGGTAGAATCTCCAAGTCTTTGTTGTAGAATGCGGCGAATTGAAATAGAGGAACCAGACGGCTCTTAAAGCGAAGTTCAAGTATTGCTTCGATATGATTTGTTACAGGAGCATGCGCCTGGCTTTTTGCAGTGTATCTGTATTCCTGTGCGTTTAAATTCTGATACCGCTCTCCTGGAGGGATAGTAAGAATAATCGGATTCCCCGTTGCTTCTTCAATATAAGTGTGGATCGTTCGTCTATTAAGCTCGTAAACCCTGCATTGAAAGTCTCCGCTTCCTTGATTTCCCCCTTGGCATGGGTCAATTTCTGAAGGAGAGATTCCAGAAGGCCTATTGTATCCAACAAAGACTTCTCGAATGGCCTCGGCTCGGACATTTAATCCAGCTTCAGCGGAGTAAAAACCAGTTACTGTATTTCTTGAGAACCTGGTTGAAGCCATATCCAGACGACTGCTCAGTGCATAGGCACCAAGAATCGCAGCCAAAGCGCCCAAGAGAAACAGTGTAACAACTATTGCAAAACCTCTTTCTTTCATATCTATCTCTATCCTCTAAAAGGAAAGTGCATTCCTCGGGAAAAACCTAGATTTCAAGGAACGCAACTTGTTTTGTCCGCTGATCTGCTGGGTGGTTGTGATCTCCACTTCCAAAAAAAGGACATCGCCCCAGTTATTGTCAGAATCAAAGGATTCAAGGATGGAATCGTCGTTCATATGGACGGTCACCTGAAAATCCTTTGCATCAAGCATCACATTGAATGCAGTATTCTCATCTTCTCCGGAGATGACTTCCAGAACCCCATTTCGAATTCTGTATCGCCACTCTTCAAGTAGATAAACCGCACTGTCGTTAATGTTATAAGTATTCTTCCATTTTGTTTTGTCTGTCCAAATCCGATACTTGTATCCAGTAAGATCTTCACCGGTGTAAGTGAAAAACTCCCCGAGGCCGCTAGCCATGTTTAATACATAAGCTCTGCAGCTTCCGCCGTGACTAAGACGATAAGTACGCCATGCATCGTAGTTGTGAGTATTATCTGAGAAAACACATCCTGCCGTTGTAAGATCCTTGGAAAAGGAAATATGGGGTTCCGATGTATTCGCCTGTATTTTCTCACACACTTTCAAGACCTCATCCAGTAAATTTCTGCGTACTACTAGTTCATCAGGCCCTTCTCCTCCGTCGATTAATTCAAATGCGGGAAAGGCTATCGGTAGATTCTGTCCGGCTACTCGAAGATCAGATCCAAGTATATCAAGTGTGCCTCGCAAGCTTTGATTGCTTTGTTTCCGTGCAGAATCTTGTTTGTAAGCTTGTTTTATAAAAAGAATAGTTGAAGCTGTAAGCGCAGAGATGATTAACATAAGTACACTAGTTACAAGCATCTCAATAACTGTGAAGCCATGCTCTTTTCGTATAGACCCGCATATGAGATGCGATCTAACGAAGTTGAACAAAGGCCGAATCAACCTCATACCAAATCCTCGACTTTAGACTGACTGAAACATGAATCTGTCTAATGCTTCCTCCTGTACAAAATTCGGGTTTTACACAGTAAGAAAGAACAACCTGAAAGATATGCTCTCCAACTGTGATGTTTTGCACCTCGCTGGAACCACTTTTTGGCAATGAAGCCGGATCGCTTGCCCTAAGTTCTTCGAGCACAATTTGAGCAGCAGCGGCAGCTTCTGTTCTTAGCTGATTCTCGCGACTGCTTTTCAAATAACTAGCCACTTCCGCCACCGAAACTGCAGCAACAACTTCAAAAAGAAGCAACGAAACAAGCAATTCTATTAGTGTGAAAGCTTTTTGAGTCATTCGAGCTTCAAGCCTCCTCCTAGCGTGACGCGAAGTGTTCGGCTTACTCTGGAATCATTGACAGGAATATCCACACTGTTGTTTGCGAGCCCCCTGGAATTGTAACAAACTTGCCAGGAAAGATTTCCGAGTAGTGCTCCATCTGGCAGTTTAAATCGGAGGCTGAGATCTTCGTTTTGAGTAACCGAACTGCAAGATGTTGAAAATGTTGCTCTTATTGCTGCGTTGCCAAGTGGGGACAGAGTATAAGTGCTTGTTGTGGCCATTGCTTTGCCTTGTACAGCCTTGAAGTAAGCAAGCATTGCTCGACTTGCGTTATCTGCTGGATTTTGAAGCTCTGTATAGTTTAGGGTTGCAAGGCCACAGAGAATTGATAGTAGCGACATCACGATTACAACTTCAATGAGTGAGTATGCACTGCTGTTTTTCATCTCAACCATTTGTCGGCGGTATGAGTACTCGAGCAATTAATATGCCAGAGACTTTATTTGGATCGACGGTTGAAATAATTGATGTTCTATCAAACTGCTGGCAGTAAACGCTATTTCTCGAAAATATTTTCGAGACCTTAAAGATGCCACTGACAATAATTGTCAGCGTGATAGCAGAAGATCAGAACTCAGATTGGTGGTCTCAGGGGCATATAGAGTGTAGGCCGCTGCTCTCTTTGGCTAAAACCCCAACTTTCGGAGCAAGGCATCAATGCCGTCTTGATTGAGTTCTTGGGCGAATTGAGTATTTTTCTTAGATTCAGAGTCAAGACTAAACAAAGAAAGAAGTGAAAGAAGTTGCCCTTCAATGCTTCCCAAGAGCTTAATCACCTTCCTTAAGGTCTGTTCCATCAAATCTTGATATTCTTGCGCCACAACAATTTCAAGAGTGTTCTTTGCAAGCTCCTGAAGTAGAACTCGTTGCTGCTCTATAAA
>JAAZON010000594.1 GCA_012797725.1 SAR324 cluster bacterium
CACCTGAACATGGACTCTGTTGATTAAGCTCTACAGCCTGCAACGCAGCTTTCACTTGCGCACAGGTATTTGTCGGGTATAGATCTGCACATGCTTGTTGAATATGCTGATAGGCGGCATTAAAGCTCTCATTGGTTCCATAATAGTAACGCACCACGCGGTACATGATTTGTTCTGCAACCTCTATTCCGCTTCCTTGTATAGAACAGCCGTTAAAATCACCACCTTGAGAGATTAAATAGAAGGCTTTTGAGACTACAGTGGAATTGTAATGAACCCCTCCTAGATCATTCGTGCCGCAATAAAAATAAGGCGAGCGATACTTATCGGGATGGGGCACCCCATCCTGTTTTCGCGGATAACTGGGAGGATCCGCCATGTTTCTTTTACTCCAGTCTATATCGGGGCTCCCCATGTTTATCCAATCAGTGCTTCCCGTATAATATTTTTCAAAAACTTCACCGATAAAGTCAGAAGATGCCTCATTTAGAGCCCCGGGCTCATCATGATAGGTCATATCTCCGGCTGGCCTCCAGTAAAGCACCCCATGCTGATATTCGTGACCCATTATATCTGGCCAAACTGTGCCCTTGCAGAAAGCTATGGTCTTAACCGTGGAATCAAAAATTGCATTTGGGCAAGTGGAGCCCCAAGTTGGATCTTGATAAACATTAGTAGTAGTGACCTTTGTACTGACATTATCAACCGGCTGGAATTTAAAACCACCCGCACCATCTGCTCCATCAAGTCCAAAATGCTGCCAATAATAGGCGTCAAGTCCACCAAGGATTTCCCATGCATTGTTTACATCAAAACCGCCATAGTATGGATTCTCGCCGCTCGGTGATGCAGTCTCAATTCGTCCAAACCGGTACGTAGGATATGGAGTATCCGGCCATATTGTGTTTGAAGAGCAAAACTTTCCAAATAACAACGGTGTGCAGTCAAATACCTTTCTATACAACGGCACATCGGTGCGCACATTTGAGATATGCCTTATGACATCCCCAGTCTTTGCACTGATGTAATAGTTCTCATCAACAGGGAGACTCTCAAAAATTGACGCCTCTCTCACTTTAACTTCCCAGGCAAGTCTTGCTGTTTTTGACCGTGTATTTCTAAAGAGCCCCTCATGCATAACTACAAGGCTGCTCTCATAGACATTGGCCTTTCCAAATATATTAAAGTCTTTGGTGAATGCTTCCTTTGCAATTTCCTTTGCTTCATCTTCAGAAATTTTTGGGGTTGTTCCTAGCTTTAGTGATGGCACAAAGTTTAATCCAGCAGAAGAAACTGCCCCATCTTTCCTTAAGTGTACTGAGGCATGTGCTCCAAAGACCTTTATCCCATTATGGCGCTGTTCATAGTACACATGAGTCATCCCTAGCTCATCTTTCACTGGCTCCTTTGGGAATAGCTCTGTTCCTACTTCTTTTATTCCTAAATATCTCTTGTTCTTCTCAAGAAAGTTATCTGCAACTGTGAGCGCATCTCCGATCTTAACATGACGCCTCATTGCTCTTTTTAATTTGATTCTCTGCGGCACAGTCATCTTTGCTGCAGCAAGCCTAAATTCTTTCTCGGGATTGTTTTTGACAAAGACCACCCGATTGCTGCTCTTATCTTTAGAAAGCAGCAGACTTCCGACTTTTCTATCTGCATTTGCGGTGATTACACTTAGGAAGAAAAAACATCCTGCGAAAAGAAGCATTCCGACTCGTTTCATTTCGAGGCTCTCCTATTTTTTAAGTTGAAAACGTTCTACTTCAATCTCAAAGCTTTAGGCGCTAACTAAAACCTACTTCAACCTAAAGAATGGGAATTAACGCGCTTGAAGAGATCTTTATCCTCCAAACACTTGCTCCTTTAGAAAACTTGAAAAACCTAATAACCTTAAGATTATATATCTAGTTATTCCCCTCTCAAAGCAAAAGTTGCTTAAATTCTTCAGGATTTTGAAGATTCCAAAGAAAATAATATTATTTTTAGGCGATTACGATACTTGGACCTCGCCATTCCGAGGAGCACAGAGCCCTAGCTTTGTCATGTATGGATCCTTCACTCTCAATGCATTAATACGTATGAAGC
Organism: SAR324 cluster bacterium; assembly: GCA_012797725.1. Next base: position 2,089 of record JAAZON010000594.1, read on the forward strand.
CAAGCTAATTTCGACATCAGAAGTGAAATAAGTAAAGCTGCAGCTTTCAAGAATAAGAGCGGGGCTTATCCGCTCAACATAAGAACTTCTATTTCCTTAATCCGCTTTAATTCCTTGTCGTTTGATAGAAAATAGTCTGCTCCTGCCCATAGGGCCGTTGCAATCTGAATCGCGTCAGGTGTTCGCAATCCTGACTTGGCTCGCAATTCTGCCGCCTTTACGGCAATTTCTGCTCTGGTTGATATCAATTCTATCCCAGTAGAGTTACGTAAAATATTCTCATATTTCTGTGCAAGTTCAACCTCTAAAAGCCTTAACGGGTGAACCAAGACCTCAAGGAGTGTGATTGTGGACGTCACAATCAAAAAATCGCCTTTCGAGTTAGCTCTAAAAAATGCATTCAAAAAAGAAAGATATTTGGGATTTGCTTCAATGTAATAAATGAACGGAGATGTATCTAGGGCAACGACTTTCCCGCAAAACGCATTTAC
>JAAZON010000595.1 GCA_012797725.1 SAR324 cluster bacterium
CCGCATGACCAGGACGCGGCTTGTTCTTTATTTGTTCATAATCTGCAGAATGCGCATCACTATTTGCAAATTCAATTAGCATGGGAGCTCCTGTTGAGCAATTATTAAAAATTCCACTTCGAAACAATGGCTCATCTGTCTCTGTTCTTGGAGTAGTGCCTGTTTTCTGCCCTCCTTTTCTTCTCATTAAGTCAGCATAGAAATCTTCTGCTAAAAGTGGAAGACCAGCAGGACATCCATCAATCAGCACGCCCACCGCACATCCATGAGACTCGCCATAAATGCTCACACGAAACACCCTTCCAAATGTATTCATAAATGAATTCCCAAATACAAAAAATCTATATGCCACTTGAGGCAAGTTTTTCCAATTCCTCAAAAAATCCTGGATATGATTTACTCACGCACTCTGAGTCTCTGATTCCTACACTATCACTGCTACCAATCGCTGCGATCGAAGTTGCCATAGCAATGCGATGATCATTATGTGGGTCTATTTCGGCTCCATGCAGAGAAGTCCCTTTCACTATCAGGACATTTCCCTCTTCCTTGAGCGAAGCTCCCATCTTGGAGAATTCCTCTATCAAGGCTTTAGTCCGATCGCTCTCTTTAAATTTAAGTCTCTCTGTGCCATGAATCTTGCTTATGCCCCTGCAATAACAGGCAAGGGCTACAAGAGGCGGGAAAAGATCCGGACACTCGCTCGCATCAAAATCAAAACTTTGAAGATTTGATTTTCTCACAATTATCCCCTCTTCTGATAATTCCATGTCCGCCCCAGCCTGAATCAAGACATCAAGAATAGCCCTGTCTGCTTGGGGTGATTGCGTATCAAGATTCCTCACTTGAAGCACACCATTAATCGCGGCAGCTACTAAAAAGAAAGCTGCACCAGACCAGTCACCTTCAATATTACAAGTTGTTGCACAATAAGACTGTCGACCCTGAATATTGAACTCAAGCAAATCAGTTCTTGCGTCAATCTTGATTCCAAATGATTTCAACAGAACCAAAGTCATTTGAACATAGGGCTTGCTTTTAAGAGCACTAACTCGCAGGCACGAATCTTTGTCGCAAAGAGGAAGTGCCATTAGAAGTCCCGTCAGGAATTGCGAGCTTTTCGATGCATCAACCTCAATAGTTCCGCCATGAATCGGACCTTTAATCTTAATTGGTAGAAAGCTACCGTCTAATTCAACTTCTGCACCCAGACTTCTTAACGGCAAAGCAACCATATCCAAAGGACGTTTAGTAAGAGAGCCTCTTCCAGTCAGGGTAAATTGCTCTTTAAAGATAGAAGTCAGGGCGCAAAGCATTCGAAGGCATAAGCCTGACTGGCCGCAATCAATCTCATAGGCCAAAGGACTATGCCCTCCCTGAATATGGACTACGCTTGGGTCCTTAATAATCTTAGCCCCCAAAACGCCTGCCGCATGCAGAGCAGAAAGCCCATCATCACAATAAGAAGGATTAAGAATGCGGGTATGACCACTGGCAAAAGTTGCTGCCAGCACGGCTCTTTGCATCATACTCTTTGATGGCGGCGCCTCAAGGCCTCCTTCAAGAAAGACCGGCTGCACGTATCTCATACATTATCCTCTCAGCGCATTCTCTTTCTGAAGAATGCTGTGAACTCATAAACAAATCTGCCACTTCGGCATAAAATGGCCGCCTTTCAAGAAAGAGCTCTTTTAATCGGCTCTTTGTGTCATACCCACTTAATAGCGGTCTGTTAATGTCTTGAGCTACTCTGGAAGCAAGCTCCTCCTCCGAGGCATGAATCCATATTGTAAGGAAATGCTTCTTTAAAAGATTGCGATTTTCAAGGCGAAGTATTAAACCACCCCCACAGGAAAAGACCACATTCTCTGATTCCACGTACTCAGAAAAAAGACTGGCTTCAAGATTTCTAAAAGAAGCTTCTCCTTTACGGTCAATTATTTCTCGAATTTTCATGCCCTGCCGTTTCTCAAGTTCCTCATCAAGATCTACAAAATCAAAGCAAAGCTTCTCTGAAATGATTCTCCCAATCGAAGACTTCCCTGCACCCATCATCCCTATTAAAGCTATTGATTTCTTAGATTCCCAGGACTTAGCAGATTCTAAAGCTTTTCTCATTTCATCAATAGGGGCCTTCGTTGAAGTAAAATGTTCGAATGCAAGAGCTCCTTGATATATGAGCCATTCAAGGCCATTAATAACTTTAGCTCCCGCCCTTTGGGCTTGTTCAACAAGAGCTGTTTTTTCCTTGTACATACTATCCAGTATGCATTGGGAAGCCTTAAGTAGTCCGTCAGCTATAACTTTCTCTGGTGTGCTTAAGCAAGCAACAATCAACTCTGAATCGTACACACAGTTTTTAAGCCCTGGGTCATTAAGGCAAAGCGCCTTGGCTCCAAATTCATTAGCAAGTCTTTTTGCTTTCTCAAAAGTCCTGTTAACAACCGTTGCTGTTGCCCCTTGACTGCGAAGTGCACACAAAGCAGCCCTAGCAGCAGCTCCGGCTCCAAGAACAAGTGCTTTTTTGTGTTCACATGAGACACCATTTGACATGAAAGCTCTAAGAACTCCCTCAACATCTGTGTTAAAGGCTCTTGTCTCATTCTCAAAGAGCAAAGTATTTGCCGCTCTTAATTTTGTTGAAAGCGCATCCCCATGGTTGGAAAGTTCGAAAGCTTCTTCTTTAAATGGCGCTGTTACGTTAATTCCTCTTAAGTTGATGATCTTTGCAATCTCGAAAGCTTCTTTAGCGTCTTTAGCTGCAATTCTTAAGTAATGCCCTGGTATATTTAGTTTAGAGAGCGCTGCATTATGCATTTGTGGACTTCTGCTATGGAGCACCGGCTTTCCAATTACACCCAATAGAAGATAATCGCTCTTCATTAATTACAATCCCTTTTTTTAGTGCTTACTTTCCGATAGTTTGTTCATGATATCAGAATAATCACTAAGGCTAAGCTGACCTTCTGCAGTTTCCTTACCCTCCTCTAGAGCTACATAGGTCCAAAGGGCACCAAGAAGCGGCGCTGCAATTCGCGTAATCTTTCCTTTTTCACCCATTCCAACCACTATTAAACGCCTCTGCAATTGAAGCAGCGAAAGCAACCTTAAATTGTCGGAACTGTCTTGCACCATGCAAGCAATCTTGACTATATCGGCTCCTTTGCTTGAGCAAGCATGCACTATTTCCTCTAAAGTGATGCTATCTGGAGTTTCTATAAAGTTATGATAAGAGATAATAAGCGATGTATTTTTGCACTGTGCGCAGGCATTAATGACAATCTGTTGCATGTCGCTAGCTTCAAGCTCTAAATCTACATAAGCTACCCCACATTTAATCGCATGAAGCAATAGATCCCGCTGCTTTTCTTCTCCAACATTTAATAACCTGCATGTCGCGATAATTTTGGAAGCTGTTTTGCATAGAGCTTCAATCTCGTCCAGGGTGAGCCCTAAAGTATCAAGCCTAAGCTCAACTAGTGGATGCTTTGAGACATGGCACTTACACTCCTCAAAAGAGCTATTACCTAGAGAGACACAATGCATCAACAAGCTCCTCTATCTCATCAGTTTCAACTTCTTCGAGCCTCGAGTTTCCAATTCCATCAAGAACGCAAAGCGAAATCCTCTCCCCCCTTCTCTTCTTGTCTTTCCGAAGCGCAGCCTTAATCTCTTCTGCCTCGCCTTCATACAAACGAGTTGGCAATTCATAACTCCCAAGAATAGATAATAAAGCAGAATAACTGGCGTCTGAAATAAGACCTCTTTTTAGAGAAAACTTTGCCTCCGCCACCATGCCAATACTCACGGCTTCCCCGTGACTTAAACCTGTCGTTGCCTCAACAGCATGGCCTATCGTGTGGCCAAAATTAAGCTTCATTCTCTCACCATTTTCAAGCTCATCACGCTCAACAACCGAAGACTTAATCACCAGAGACTCGTACACAACACGCTCAAGTGTTGCCTCATCTACGGCCAAAGCTTCCTTTGCATGTGTTGCAAGAAATTCAAAATACTCACGATTTAATATCAGTGCATGCTTTATTGCCTCAGCAAATCCATTAGACAACTCCTTGCGAGGAAGAGTCTTCAAAAATGATGGATCACACAATACAACTGAAGGTTGCCGGAAGCTGCCGACTATGTTCTTAAATCCTCCAAAATTCACGGCATTCTTTCCTCCAACACCCGCATCAACCTGGGCAAGCAGTGTAGTTGGAACTATGGAGAGCTGGACTCCGCGCATATAAGTCGCTGCAGCTAATGCTGTTACATCGCAAACACATCCACCGCCAACAGCAACAATATGTGCTAAGCGATCCAACTCCAATTGAAGAAAACATCCATACAACTCTTCAAGCATATCCACAGACTTTGAATCTTCTCCTCCTGGGATTTCTCTTACCACTTTTCCTTCAAAGCATTTCGGATGAAGTGCTTTCACTGTCTCATCCACTATAAAAACTGAAGCTGCCTTATCTAGCTGCGTTTCAATTTCAGCGAAGGGCACTCCGATGAGAAGCCTGCTTTGCCCGCTTTGACCATTTATGGTTAGTTCTCTCATTTCACACCTTTCATTGCCGACGCTAACGCCCGAACTTTCATGTTCATGGCTTTAAATTCCTCTGGAGTCAAAGCTTGTTCTTTATCGCTTAATGCTTCTTCAGGATTTCTATGGACTTCCACAATTATACCGTCAGCCCCGCATCCAACCGAAGCAAGACTCATTGGTTCTATGAGACTTTTCTTTCCAGTGCCATGACTTGGATCTGTTATAATAGGTAAGTGCGAAAGCTCTTTAGCAGCAGGTACTGCACTCAAATCAAGAGTATTTCTGGTGTAAGTCTCATGGGTTCGAATTCCTCGTTCGCAGAGAATCACATTAGGATTACCTTCATTGAGGATGTACTCCGCACAATTTAACCATTCTTCAATAGTAGAATGCATACCTCGCTTTAGCAGCACAGGAGTGCTAACTCTTCCAACTTCTTTTAAAAGAGAAAAGTTCTGCATGTTTCTTGCCCCTATCTGAAGCAAGTCAGCATATTCACAAACCCAGCCAACATCACGAGGATCAATAACTTCTGTGACCACAGGCAAGCCAGTTTCTCGTCTTGCTCTATCGAGAATTTTCAGTGCCTTAAGTCCAAGCCCCTGAAAGGCGTATGGAGAAGTCCTAGGTTTGAACGCACCTCCTCGAAGCATATCGGCACCAGCTTCTTTCACCGCATACGCAGTCTCCATTAGCTGTTCTTCGCTCTCTACAGCGCAAGGACCAGCAATAATTACAAAGCTTTTGCCTATTTCCACATTTCCAATTTTTATGACGCTCCTGGGAGAACCATTAAGTGCCGCAAGTTTTAAGTTTTTCATAGCCAAACAAACCTTTCTGCTTTGAAGAAGATAATAAAGGGGAAACTATGTTAGGGAAACGTGTATTTGGCGCTAGGCGCCAAAATAAAAGGAAAAGAAGAAAAAGCTTACTTTAGATTGAATCAGCATTGTTTTAGACTAAGGCATTTCGATATCTCAGTCAACCATTATTGTAATTTTGGAAGCTTGAAATGGAGAGATAATGCATCCAATAAAGACAGCCAAGAATATTCTGATTATTGGTGGTAAAGGCAAGATGGGATTACTCCTTGAAAAACTTCTTTCTGAGCGGGGACATAATATAGCCTCACTTGATAAAGAGGATGTCCTCGACAAAGATGCCATTGCTTCGGCCGACATTGTAATAATCGCTGTCCCTATGTCCATAGCATCCAGCATTACAAAGACAGTTGCTCCCTTAAGCAGAAAGGACGGGCTTCTTTTAGATATAAACAGTTTAAAAAGCGAAGTTTGCGCAATTATGAAGGAGCATTGCCAATCTGAATGTATGGGAACACACCCTTTGTTTGGCCCGAGTGTAAAAACCATTGAGGGCCAAAACATCATTGTTTGCCCGATAAGAGGTGGGGAGTTGAGTGAGTATTTTTTATGTGAG
>JAAZON010000596.1 GCA_012797725.1 SAR324 cluster bacterium
TCCAACTTGGGATGGCTTTGTTTCATTACGTATTGAATGTAATATTCCCATTAGGGAATAAACATTTATCTTCCACCAGGAAAGACATTCCGCTCCATGTATAACGTAGAAAGGGGAGAAGATTCCAGCGTTCGTGGTTTGCAAAAATCTCATGAACAGCCAATCTTTCGCCTGCAAGTTGCTTTTCTGACCAACAAAAATAATCATCAAAGGCGATAAGCATACCATGCTTCAAACGCGGTAAAAGAAATTGTATTGCACTCATGGCACTTGAATAATAATCAGAGTCTATATATGCGAGACAAATATTAGTCGGTTCTTGCGAAGGTGAAGCTTTTTCAAGAGTGTCTTCGTAGAATCCAGGTACTGTTGTATATTCAGTTCGTGGAATGCCGTTTTTTTTACATGTTTGGTGAAAATCCTCTTCTGACATGTTTATCAAACCCTTAGCCCATCTTGGATGTTGGTCTTTCGGAGTCTTTGGTTCTGGCAGTCCACAGAACGAATCAAAGGCCCACAAATGGCACGACATGTAATGTTTACGTGACATTTTATATGCATGTGCAAATGTTGTTGCAGAAGCACATCCGAATTCAACATAATCCCCATCGATCATATTGTGATTTAAAGCCGTGAATGCCAGATGAAAGAAATACTCTCTGTCTACAATGAAACGTTTGCAGGAGCTTAAGGAAAGATAGCCTTGAGCGCGAGAATAGATCGGCCTTGGAATCATTCTTTTGGCTATAGCCTTTACAATTGGCCATGCAAACATATGAGATACCAGTAAATTAAATCTAGACCTTATCCCGTAAAACAACCAAGAATCCCAAAATTATCCTATGTGATACTAAAGCTCGCAAGATTGAAACAACTTTTCATCCCAATCGCTATCTTCTCGGTACCATGGCAAATCAAAATGCTCCCAAATTAAACGAGCTTTTAATGCCATTTTTGGGCTTATTCCCTTAAATTGTCTAGCAGGTACATTTCTTGTTTCTCGGAGTAGTGAAAAAGGATGTTGATGTTCAAAAGAACCAAGGCGTTCAATAGTATTAATTGTAGTGTTGTCGAATTTAAGTCCTCCGAATTCATAAAGCTGCCTGAATATTTCCAATGGTTGTCTGCAGAGAGTCTCAAAACAAACGAATACTTTGTCCTTATAGCTTAACAAATAGGGTAAAGTTCTGCTTAGCATGTATGCGTATAGAGACACTCCCAAGCTAAAATCATCTGATAGATCCAAGGATTCTCGATATTTCTGGGATGAAACAAGAAAATCTTTACTTGAACACATAACTTTAGAACGAATTAGACTTTGTGCTACAGCAGCAGGGTGCCGATAGAGGAAAATCAACTTAGGCTTAAACTCGAGAAAAATCTGTGTAGATAATAACGATACTTCCTTTACTACCAAAGTTCCACCTATCAGCCTATCTGGTCTCCAAAGCGAAGGAAATGGAAGATAATCGATGTTATCTTCTGGCCATTTGCTGAAAATCTGAAAAGAAGCACGACGAAAATCATCATTTGTCTCAGAAAATATTGAACTTAATCCTTTGACCTTTACCATTCTTGATATGGGTTCTCTCAGATACTGTGCCTTTTTTGCTCTTCCAATTATCGATCCTACCCAGCTTGATCCACATCTTGGAAATGAAAGGACAAGGATAGAGGGTCTTTTTCTTAAAGCAATTAGGGCATTACGCAAAAGAGGGATTTTGAGCCAAAGAAGATGAAGAGATCGTTTTTCAATCATATTCTAAATAATAACTTGAATCTTAAATACTTTTTCAAGTCCAAAACGGATCAACTCATATCGCGTCAGTATTGACAAGATAATTTCAAGTAGTTAGTTTTGCTACGAGGAGATATTCCGTATGTGGGATGCAATTTCATTTCTCGAAAGTGATGGAGTTCAATATAACGCCACCTCTGATAGCCGAATTTTGATACCTGTTCCTAGTCAAGAAGAGTACTTTCTATCCTTGTTGTTTGCTTCACTTAGTTTGTTGTGTTTATGCTCAGCCGTATTTTTTAGACAACCTAATTTAAACAGTGCTTATTTGGTGCAAGAAAGTTTCATAAATATGCAAGCTGTTGTTGTCAAGCCTACAAAAAATGCGCAGGGAAAAGAGGTTAAGCGTCCCTACGTGCGGCCAAGTATAAAAGATCTAGGAAAGGTTGACGAGAAGACCGAATATACTACTCCCTCGGGAACTACTTATTCCACTTAGTCCTGCACAAGAGCCTAAGTCATATCTCCTATGAACGAGTTCCAGTATAGACTTGGTCAGAAGATCTTAGGGTCATTGCATAAGTCAGATCGTTATATTAATTTTTATTAAAGTGATAGGTATGTTTAACCAGTATTATGGCAGATAAAAGTAATACTATCTTGTTCTCTCGTAGTACTTCAGCATTTTGGTGTGAATTGGGTGAGGATGCAGTTGTATTCATTGGTAGTTCAGGACATTATTTTGGTTTGAATCAACTAGCAGCCTTTGTATGGCAGAAACTAGCGATCCCCTTGAGTATTGAACAAATGACAACATTAGTTGTTTCCGAGTTTGATGTACCAAGAGCAATAGCCGAAGCTGATTTGAGGGTTTTTGTTGAAGATATGACAGAAAAGGGTATGCTTACAAAGATTTCTGCTTCCTCAAATTGTGTTGGAATTCCATAATTTTCGTATTTGATTAATATCTGCTTTAAAACAACTCTGATTTGGTACTAATTGGTGTGAGCTATTTATATAATGCCTATGGTTACACAATTCACTCAGAAAAGGAGCTTCTGCTTCATAGAGCGACAAGTAATCACATAGATTTTACTATCGAATTTAAGCAAGAAAACCAAACCACGGATGACATAGAGCATATCGAGGTTAAGAAACTGAGTTCACATATGGAATTTAGTTTTCCCAAGTATGGGAGTGCTAATATTTATAGAACGCACATTGAAGCATTTGAAAGTCCAAGTTTGTCAATTTTTGAGAGAACAGAATTCATCGCGCAAAATATTATTCTTATGCTTCATGTCCTTAAGGGAAGCATAGTCATTCATGCAGCTTCTGTTATTATTGGGGATAAGGCTTATTGTATAGCAGGTGCTCACGCAAGTGGGAAATCAACACTTACAGCAGCCTTATTGCTAAATGGATATGGCGTCCTAGCGGACGAATTTAGTATTCTTACGGTTTCAAAGAAAGATAATAGAATTATCGCACAACCGGGCAAAGGTTGGATTTCAATTAATAAAGATGTTGTCTCAGTCTTCAAAGGAAACCATGAGTTTATTGGCGAAAGTTCAGGAAAATTTTGTGTGCGGACTCCAAGTTGTCAGGCGGTGGAATGTAAGGCGATCGTTTTCTTGAATATTCTTGGGGTCGAATCTCCAACCCATGGGGATGATCTGGATTTATTCTCTTCATTGTTTCAGCATTTGAAGATACCTGGTCATCAAGGAGCCCTGGCCCCGGGTCTTTTTCTAGAAAATTTGTGTTACATAACAAAAAATTTGAAGATGCTGAACTTTCGTAGGCAAAAATCCTTAAATTATTTAAATGATGATGTTTCAAATTTTCTAACAGATATTGCAGCTTTAAACAAAGACTCTTTGTTGGGTTATATGGAATGAAAAAGGTTAAAATCTTTAAAACAGTCTTTTTGACAATATGCGAGAGCATAAGGTTGACTAGTCAGCGTGTGTTCCATAATGAGTCAATTAATAGAGAGATTTTAGACGGACTCTTGTCAATCAGTGAGAAGAATGAATTTTCTGATCGAAATGAACCCTCAATCATTCAGATAATTAATAGGACATTAAAGTTGATTCCATGGTGCAATAACTGTTTGGTACGTTCATTGGTTATGAAAAGAGTCCTTAGGATTTATGGAATTGAGTCTACACTCAGACTAGGTTGTAATAGTTCAATAGAAAGCTTTAAGGCACATGCATGGATAAGCGTTGGTGGTATTGATTATTTCCGTTATCGAAACAGGAATCCTTTTGAGTACACTAATATTTCAGCAAGCAGCGAGAGGCTTCCTAATGATACCTAACTATGAAGACAAATTCTGAAGAGAAAGTTAAAGTCAGTATTATAATCTGTCAGACAGCAAAGAAATGGGAGAGCATATTGCTGGAGGAGATCCTCGATTCTCTAACCAGACAAGAACCAAGAGAGCTTTGTCTTGAGGTGATTGTAGTGAGTTCTCGAGCGTGCATCAACATTAATCAAGAACATAATTTCAAGTCATTGAAAATGGTGAAATGCTCTAGAGGTACTCCAGCTTGGAAGAGAAAAAATCTTGGGGCTCATGAAAGCAAGGGAGACTTTTTGCTTTTTGTTAACCGAGGGGTTCGTTTTTCCCCTGATTATTTGAAGAATTTAATTCAACATTTGGAGCTTGTATCTGTGGTGGCTGTACAAGGTCGTGGTCTTGAAAGGGGTGATACTGATATAACTTCTTATCCGAGAGTTGCTGGCTTCAAAAGAATATTCCGAGTCCCTTATCTTGATGATACCGGCGTTTTAATTAGGCGTAGCATTTTCAATGCTCTTGGTGGATTTGGCCCCTTTCATGCAGGCTTCGATTGGATCGATTTGAGTTGGCGAATTCTTTTTTCTGACTGCCTTATTGCATATGAGACAAAAGCAGTATTCTATGAACTTGAGAGTGAACAAGTCATACAAGATAGTTTTCGAAAAGGCTGGGAAATGGCAGCTTTTATAATTCGTTGGAAAGAAGTACTTTTTGTTTCATTAAGACTGAAACGAATTGCGTTCAGAACCAATGAGAGGCTGCGAAGATGTCTGCATTGCTTCTTTGATATGCGAAACCTAATAGAATTAAAGGATTTAACCCAGTTTATCGTGGTATGTTTTTTAAGAGTTTCAGGTTTTATTTTTGGGATTCCGAGTGCACTACTTTTGAAACGTGGAAAGAAGCACGTACTTGAAGTTGATCGGACTCTTAGCTGGGTAGAGAAGGATAATGCTCGAATTCAAGGGAAAAGGGTACCTACTACTTTTTTTTATTTGAATGGCGAATTTCTTTTTGCAGGTCGTATAAGCGTTATTAGTCATTCGGGATTTATCGGAGCCGAAAGAGAGTTTCTCATATCCTGGCTAAATGGTCAGTGTGAACCTGGGATTTTGAGAAAAAATTATACAGACCAACCCTCTCAAATTTCATTAACAGAAAAAGATCTTCTTAGAAGTATGGCGAAAAAAATGATTCAAGAAGGTATACTGGAAAAATCAAAGGCATATCTATGAGTAAAGTCACACTTGGAATGAGCACTTATGATGACTTTGATGGAGTTTATTTTTCTTGTCAGGGGAATCGTCTATTGCATCCAATACTTGATTTAGACGGAGAAATTATTGTTATCGATAATAATCCTAATAGCAGTCATGGAGCTGCAACAAAACACTTTTGCAATAAATCGAAATTCATCAAGTATATTCCATTTACAAAGTATCAAGGAACCGCAGTTCGAAGTGAGCTTTTCAATTATTCCAAGTCTGAAATAGTAATCTGTATTGACTCTCATGTATTACTTGCACCGGGAGCTATAGATGCCGTTGTCAAATACTTGAGTTTGGAGCAAACAGATTCGCCAATACTTGTTCAAGGCCCAAGGCTATACGATAACTTGTCTCATTGCTCTCTTAAATGGTTAAACATTTGGAGTGCGACCATGCTGGGGAAATGGGCGCCGACCATTCCTGTTGATACTATTGGTAATGAGGCTTTTGAAATTGAGAATCAAGGTCTAGGAGCTTTTGCCTGCAGAAGAAAAGAATGGTTGGGTCTCAATCCTCTGTTCCGTGGCTTCGGGGGTGAGGAGGGATATATTCAACGTAAGTATCAATTAGCAGGTGGCAAAGTTGTGTGCATTCCAGAATTTAAATGGATCCATCGCTTTGATCGTCCCAATGGGATTCCATACAGATGTAATTTGAAAGATCGTTTGTTTAATTACTTTTTGGGGGCATTTGAACTGAAACTTTCCACAGATTCTATAGTAGAAAACTTCCGTGCCCTGTTGAGTGATTTTCACGTTAGAGCAATATTCAAAGAAGCTCTGAAGGCATATAACAAGAGTAAAACAGACAGTTCGCTAAAGCTTGATAATTCTGGTGAAAATTGAGCTAGATCCTGCAATTTCTTGTTGACTAATCGGCCAAGTGAAATGCTCTTCTAATTCTTCGGGAAGCTCTTGCTATGATATTTTTGGTCCTTGCCCAGGGACCAAGGGCAAATACGCAATAACGACAGAATTTATCCTTTAACATTTTTTCAGCTACTTTGTGTTGAGGGCAGGACAATAGACATTGAAGACTTTGGTCTTTAAGATTCCCAAAAGATGTCTTTTTATAATAATCATGACAACACAAATAGACATTACCTTCTACACCTATATAAATATTAGATGTGTAATGAGCGCCACAAAAAAGAAGACTTGGGTATGAATGCTCCACATAGGTTCCCACTCCTTTTAACATTCCAGCTCTATTAACCAAAGAAGCTTGCACAGCCTTTGCTGAATACACGGTGGCCCATTGAAGAACCCTTTGGAAGTCTTGTTTGTGTTCTGGGCTCCCATCCCCATGTACTACAAAAAGGACTCTTTTTGCGAGCTTAGGATTTTCCTCAAGAAAAATACTCATTGATTTTATGTGCTTTTGCGCCTCAAATTGAGTTATTCCAACCAATTTTGATAAGCGTTCAGGCTCACATGACGGCATGTTTATATGAAAGTTTGTAATTTTCGGATTATATTCTCGAAGAAATCTTTGTATTTTGTTGGTCATACAAGAAGCATTACTGATCCACCAATATGTGAAACCAAATTTGTTCAAAAGCATTAAACGGTCTATAAAAAAAGGGTCCATAGAAGGTTCGTTATAAGCAGCAAAAGAAATAAGAGGAAGTGGCATTTTTTTGCAGAATGAGATTATTTGTTTCAAGATCTCCTCAAAGGATTTCATTTCCATTACTTTTTCGGGTGGAGCTTCATATTGGGAATTTTGGCAATACCAGCAGCTGAAATTACATTTTGTGTTGACTTCAATTTGAACGATCATAACAAAAACATAATGTTACTTTGATGAGTTATCAGCCATACTGCTTATCATGCTGTGTAATTTATCAAGATGAATCATTGCCCTGGTTTCGATAGATATGTGCTCAATCTTCGATATTTTCGCGGCAGATTCTTTGAGCTCTTTACGATCTTTTAGAAATGATAGAAGTTGGTCCAGTTTAATAAGATGAGGATTAATAAGAGAGTCAATCGAGAACCTTATAAGCGATATTCTGAAGAAATCAAAATATTTTAAAAACGACATCTCATAGTCAAAACGATGGGCATTTCCTGGTTTCATCGCGAATCTTTGTCTCTTTGTAGGCTGCCGGATTAGAGAACAAATAAACATCGATTCATCTACCGATAGCTCGGAAACTGTCTTTTTAAAATATCGCTCAGAAGCTTGGTGAATACCAAAAATATCGCGTCCTAATCCGACCGTATTTAAATAAAGAGCCAAGATCTCTTCTTTTGAGAATTCTTCCTCCAACCCATAAGCAATTATGATTTCTCGAATCTTTCGAGAAATGGATCTTTCACGACTAGTAAATAAGAATTTTGCCAGTTGCTGAGTTATAGAACTTCCGCCCATTAGGGGTGCCTTGCGAAGGAGAAAATCATAGATAAGCCGCCTTAACTCAGTCCAATTCAATACACCATGAGTAAAAAAGAATTGGTCTTCGTGTAGAATTACAAGAAGAATCAGATGTGGTGGAATAGCCTCAAGTGGAATGAATGTATCTGTCTTAAATCCTATATCAGCTATGAAGCTTCCTTCCCATGATTTCCAACAGTAAACGCCTCGAAGAGCGCTAACGTCTACCTTAAAGCAATAGCGTGTAAGTACCTGAAATAATTTCATGGCAAGATTCCAAATTGAATCATATTGTTTGGGTTAATAATGGAAGACTATCGACAAAAGATCCATATTCGAAAGCATTTATTTAAAACTTGTATTAATCAGCGATTTCAAAAGCTAATAAAAGCGGATCACTTCCTAAGATTCTTGTCTCTCCCAACCACTATTCCTCCTAAAAAGACAAGTATGAGTGCAAGCTATATGCGAAAATGCAACTCGATTGATAAATAAATGCTTGCGAGAATGGTTGATGCGATTGGAGTTAAATTTGCAAGGACTCTCACTTGGATTATGTCTCCATGTCGCATGGCGAAATCCCAGAGTATATATCCAACCGCCGTGAATGCGGTCAAAAATCCAATTTCGAAAGATGTAGTTGTCTAGAGATTTGAAGTTTCAGGATGCGCTAGTCGAAAAACAGATGCAATGAAGACATTTCGTAGCATAAAATATAGACATTAATGCGCCATGAAAGGCGCCTTCGATGGTGAGCAAGCAAACCATCCAGTAGTTTTTTTGCTGTGCCAAGGGATGAGTTTCTCTCTTGCAACTGATGATCCTATAGTACAAGGAATCAAAGACCCGAAAGCAGAATTGCCGGTAGCTCAGGAATTATTAGGTGCAGAAAGAAGTGATCTGAATCAGCAAGGGAAAAATGCTAATAATGCAGCGTTTATTCGGAGTGATCTTCGCAAGCAGTACAAGGATAAATCAGGGATCGGTTAGCTATAACGGTCGCAAAGCTGCTATTTTTATTGCACAAGAAATTTCTCTTTGATATACGCAATAAAAGCATCTTCACTGAAAGGCTTCCCACTTAGGTTTTCTACGAGCTGTGTGCCCGTGTACTGCATCCCCTTCTCATGCACATTCTTTCTTAACCAACCAAGAATATTTCCAAATTTCCCTTCCTCAACATCTTTCAAATAATCAGGAATTACTACCTTCATGGAATCGAGCATATAGGCTCCATAAAGATTTCCAAGCGCGTAAGTCGGAAAATAACCGATAAGCCCGGAGTACCAATGAACGTCTTGTAAAACCCCTTCTTTGTCTGATCTTGGTGTTATTCCGAGATATGTAGTATATAACGCATTCCAGGCCTCGGGAAGCTCTTCAATGGGAATCTTTTCATTAATTAGTTGTTCTTCCAGAAGCATCCTGATGATTATATGCAGTGAATAAGTGACTTCATCAGCTTCAATTCGAATGTAAGAAGGGGAAACTTTGTTTAAAACCGTCCAAAGATCTTCAGGACTGCTCTTCTCATAAAAATCAGGGAAAAACTTTTGAAGGTGTTTATGAAGAAATTTGCAAAACTCCATGCTTCTACAAAGAATGTTCTCAAAAAAGCGGGACTGTGATTCATGCACACCAAGAGATACCGCAGTTCCCATAGGGGTTCCATGAAACTCTTCAGGCAGCCCCATTTCATATAGAGCATGACCAGTTTCGTGAATTACTCCATAAAGGGCTGACAGAAAATTATTTCTCAAATAACGTGTTGTAACACGTTGGTCCCCTGTTCCAAGTGTAGAACAGAAAGGGTGCGCACTCATATCAAGGCGCCCCTCTTGGAAATCAAATCCAAGTTGCTTCATTACGAATACAGCAAGCTCTTCTTGTTGATCCTCAGGAAAATCACCATCAATTCCAGGAGAGTCTTGAAAACGGGCCTGCAATTTAAGCGAGAACTTTGCGAGTGATTCACCAAGACGAACCAATAATGGTTTTACAGAGTTAAGCGTGGCACCTGGTTCGAAAACGTCTAACAGAGCGTCATATCGAGTATCTGCATACCCGACTTGTTCTGCTTCCTCGCAACTAAGTTCGACTATTTGTTGTAATGCAGATTTCACAATGCTGAAATCAGATACTGGCTTTGCTTGAGTCCAAAGATCGTAAGCATGAGCGCACGCAAGAGCCTTCTTCCCAACAAAATCTTCCGAAAGCTTTTGTTGTCTTTGGCAGAGGCGATGAGTCTCTCTGACATTCACTTTATGAGCATAATCAAGAGATTCTAAATTATCAAAAAGCGCCTGTGTGGTCTGTAGAAAAATCCGATCAGTTAATTTTGAATGGCGAAGTTTCTCAATAAATTCAATCTGCTTAGCTCGACCTGCTGCTGCTGCAGGTGGCATATAGACTTGCTGGTCCCATTCCAGAAGCGCGTATATGCATCCTAGGGTATGTATCTCATCCAGTTGTTTGTAAAAA
>JAAZON010000597.1 GCA_012797725.1 SAR324 cluster bacterium
AAGGATATAAAGTCCTCGTTTCACTTGATTTTGGAACCACAAACCTTGCAGAGCTTGAACTTGCTCGAAGTTATAAGATGAAAACTGTAGTGATAGATCATCACTATGTTGGTGAGATTGAAAACAACGCAGATATTTTTATCAATCCTTGGGATGATGAAAGCGTATTTGGAGGAGGGCGATTATGCACATCGGGACTTACATACATTATCTTGGATAGCTATAAGCCGCTCCGACAACGTCAGGCTGCATTTCCCAGTGACGAACTATTAGCGTTGGCGACTCTTGGTACGATTTGTGACGTAGTTCCACTAGAAGGTCTGAATCGATGTTTAGCGAAGAAGGGACTTCTCGCACTTGCTCAATCAAAAAGCCCAGGAATCAGAGCCTTGAGAGAGATCTGCGATATTGAGGATGTCCTCTCTTATGATGTGGCTTTCCGAATTGGACCCGCAATTAATGCGGCTGGACGAATGAAAACAGGGGATCTGGCCTTTAAATTACTAACGGCTACAAATTCCGAGATGGCCTATAAAATAGCAGGCCAGCTTATCGATCTTAACGAAGAGCGCAAGAGCGAAGTTCTAAGAATACTTGAGACGGCCGAAACAACGGTATTTAAAAAGGATGAGCTTCCAGATGGTATTGTAGTTTGGGCAGAAGAATTTAGCATAGGAGTAGTTGGGATAGTTGCGCAACGTCTGGTCGAAAGATTTCGAAAGCCCGCCGCCGTATTTGGTAAAACTCTAGATGGAGCATTTGGAGGTTCGTTAAGGACAGTTGAGGGTGTAAGCATAATTAATATTCTAAATGAGCTTAGGCCCATACTAATTAGAGGGGGCGGGCATGCAATGGCCGGGGGGTGTTTGGTAAGGCCAGAAGACATGGAAGAATTCGCGAGAGCATTTGATGCGAAATGTAAAGAAAAGATTGGTACCAAAATCTTCGAGCCAGCCTTTGATGCCGATCTTGAAATTAGACTAGATGATATATCGGTTGAATTAGTGCAGGGATTAAGAGCATTGGAACCTTTTGGCGCTGCTAATCCTGTTCCCCGCTTCCTTCTTAGAAATCTTAAAATTGGAGATATCAAGCGATTAAGAGACGAACATCTCTTTTTAACTGTTTCAAATGGGGAATTAGTATACCCGGCTGTTCTTTGGCGTTTGCGAAATCATGAACACATTCAGATCGGAGACACTGTGGATACGACTTGCACGCCCTATATAAATAAGCAAGGCAAAGTTCAGTTGTCAGTCGAAGGAATTCGAAAAAAAACTTAAAATTTTGCTTTGGATCCCTTCCCATAATCGTCTTCCATCTGGAATTTCGTGTATGTTCTGTTGCCTGCCTGTAGATATCTATCAAGTCCCAAATACTGTCTACAATTAGTAGTAGTATAAGGATGGGGTCCTTGAGGAGATATATCCACATATTGATAATTCCGTATCGGTTTTTCGGGGGGCAAGGTTAGAGACTTAAACGTCATTGCGAGCACCGAGCGTAGCGAGGGGCGTGGCAATCTCATATGTATAAGAACTTCACGAGAGATTGCCACACGGGCACTATGTGTCCTCGCAATGACTTAAACGGCTACATAATTCCTATTAAGCAGCATTAGCGAAAACAAAATCGGGAGTTTAAGGGTTCAAACTCCAGAGTCTTCTCTTGGTATTGCAAATTTTAATTGCATGATCGAGAGCCAACTTAGCATGAGAAAAACTTTAGAGGGTTTGATCAATATCGAATTCATCTTTTGGAATACCATTAACTCTTTCAGCAATGGCATTTTGACAGCAGTGAGACTCGCCCTGGTCATGCTAGAACTAAGACCATATTGGTTTAATTGTTCAATGTATTGATGCCAACAATATTGGCAACCTCTTTGTCAGAATGGAAGATTATTCCTTGGGGCTTCTCTCTCAGATTTTTTAAAGCTTGATGAAGTGCCACAAGCCCCCCCAATAATGGCTTAGATCTCTTCTGACTCCCAGGGCAATCTTTTAAAATAAGCATCATGTCTAAATCCCAGCACTTTACACATTAACGTAATACTGGCTTTTTGCTTCCCTCCAAGTTTTCCTAATGCCTTTGTGCCATAGTTCTTTTTTATATCAGTTTTTTATTCCTTGTTTTGCTTCTTCCATTATCGCATCAGATAAATTCTCAATTTTAGATGCCCTTTAGCTAATGTCTTCTGTAAGCCCTCTATCTTCTCCTTTTGATCTTACATAACCACCTCAACTACTCTTCTTTTTTCCGATTCTTTATCGTTCCATAAACCTGCAACCAGTCCCATATTGCCCCTTTATGCAGACCGTAGAGCCTCCTAAATCCACCTTGATTCATTTTCCCAGTCTTAAAAATTCTTTGACAACTCTTTTCTTTAACTCCTCGCTATACCGACGTCTTTCTTTGTTATTTGTCTCAATATCTCCCTCCACAAAATATGTAGACAATAACTAGGACAAGACAGAAATCAGAAATTGAATCAGATATACATCACTGAAGATGGCATGGCCTTTGATTCTCCCCGGGGATCGCAAATCTAAGGTAGTTAACAATTCCCG
This sequence comes from SAR324 cluster bacterium, assembly GCA_012797725.1. The sequence goes on from JAAZON010000597.1 coordinate 2,571, forward strand.
CCGTATTGAGTATTTAAAAGACCATATCAAAGAAGTGCGTGACGCAATTCATCGCGGAGTACTCATTGAAGGATATTTTTTATGGACACTAATGGATAATTTCGAGAAGTGCCAAGGCGATAAGCCTGATTCCTGCTTTGCTTTGGAATCACACATTTTGATAGAAAGACTCTAAAGCGCGTAAGAAAGTAGAATCCCACATGGTATGAACAGTTGATGCAAACTCATTCCTTCAAGCACTGAAACTGCCGAAGGAAAGAATTCCTTAATCTCCGAAGCATACCCCAAGATCTTTTGCTGTCGAAATCGCATCGCAATCTAATGGCACATTCTTGATTCTATGAGTTGCTTCTTCAAGCGGTATATATTTCACCGTAGGTGGATCCAAGGCAACCATAACACCACTTTGCCCTTCTGCAAGCGCCCTCACAGCAGCAGCTCCAAATCGAAGCGCTATCTGACGATCCAAAGTCGTTGGAGATCCTCCTCGAAGCAAATGGCCAAGCACTACCACTCGCGTCTCTTTTCCTGTTAATAGTTGAAGTTCATGCGCCACTTTCTCTCCAACCCCACCCAGGCGCTCCGCACGTCCAACTTCATGCTCAATAACCGAATGCTCACCATTTACGGCCTTTGCCCCTTCAGCTACGACAACAATGGAGAAATGGGCACCACGTTTTTCTCTATCACGAATTTTATCAACGATTCTGTCAATATTATATGGGATCTCTGGAATTAGAATTACATCGGCAGAACCTGCAACACCCGTAGCAAGCGCAATCCAACCAGCGTAACGGCCCATGACCTCAACAACAAAAACTCTACGATGCGAGGCTGCTGTGCTATGAAGTCTATCAAGGCAATCGGTAGCAAAAGAGACAGCCGTATCAAAACCAAAAGTTACGGATGTACCTTCAAGATCATTGTCAATGGTCTTTGGTACGCCAACAACTCTCAAGCCTTTCTCTGATAGAATATTGGCAATTGCAAGTGATCCATCTCCCCCGACACAAATAAGGGCGTCAAAACCATGCCATTTGAAAAGATCCACAAGTTCATCTGAACGATCGACTTCACGGATCTCTCCATCGGGACTCTTGACCGGGCATTTGAGAGGATTAACTCGATTTGTGGTTCCAAGTATTGTTCCGCCAAGATGGGTAATACCCCGAACTGATTCCTTCGTTAGTGGAATAAGACCGCCTTCAGCATAGTCATTGGACATCAACAGACCATTATAACCATCACGGATTCCATAGATCTCCCAGCCACGATTTCTTGCTGCAATGACAACTGCACGAATAACGGCATTTAAACCAGGCGCATCTCCGCCACCTGTTGTGATTGCAACCTTTCTAATGCTTGACGTATCGTTCACAGACAGAAGTCTCCTCCCTTTTCTATTCTCAGACTATAATAAGAATTCAAGACTTGAAAATATAGCTGCAGAAAATCATGATAATTCGATATATCGACACTTTTTTAAAATAGCTAGAGTTCAAGTTCAGAGACGCTATTTTATTCGCGACTTCCGAATATCTTCCCTATCTCAAACGCATTTCCAAGAAAAGTGCCTGCGCCAAAGTACTTGTGGGTATCAGGAGCAAATATTACCGGCTTAAGTAATGTCAAATCAGGGTACCCCTCAGGCCCACAAAGATCCTCATCAACCTTAACATCGAGGATCTTCCCTATAAACTGTGTATGAAGCCCAAGCTCATGCACTTGAAAGAGCTCACACTCCAAGACCAGCGGGAATTCTTTAACATAAGGCGCATCAACAATATTACTTGGTTCAGGAGTTAACTTAGTATCTTCAAATTTATTCACATTTCGCCCAGAGGCAATTCCAAAATAATCTGCCTCCTTAATGTATTTCTCAGAAGCTATGCTTATAGTGAAGGCTTTCCTAGCCAGTATAGCCCCATGAGAATAAGTAGCGGCTCTTAAGGAAACCGAGACACAGGGTGGCTGTGAACAGCAAATTCCACCCCATGCTGCATTCATAACATTTGGTTTGCCAGCTACATCATAAGTTCCAACTATAAAAACAGGAGTTGGATGAACGATTGTCTTTGCGCCTAGAGATTTCTTCATAGACTTAGCCTCCGGGACCAGAATTGTAGTCACTTCAAGACAATCGTAGCAGGAATTTTCTCTAAAACTCAAGGAAACACTGCTCTCATAAAGACAGGACAAACAAATCATTCGGACTCATAACTCTCTTTCTTTCTAATCCCAACATTTCCGCGCAGCCAGTCTAAAATAGAGGAAGGGGAATAAAAAAAAGGACGCTTAATAAGCGTCCTTTAAGTTTAGTGGTTGACACGATCGCTGCTAAGCAGCCTGCCCTATGACTTCCTTTGCCGCCCTGCGACATGTATTTTCTAACCTGTCAAGTTGAGGCTCGAGCTCTTTCTCGATGGTCTCACCAATTGCCCACCATGATTGATAGAGCTGTTGCTGGCAAATACCTTTGCAAATATCACTAAGTTTTTTTACATCTTCCGTAATATCAAACTTCTTTCGTTTATCTTCATCCAAGAGTTCAATCAGAGTTCCATACCATGAGAAGAATTCTCTAAGTGTATTTACTGCCGTCAGCAATTTCCGATTCGCGGTTTGCATGTTCCCATCTTGGAAATCTTTCCTTGCACTTCGAAAGCCAGAATAACAGTTGGAGATAATATCTGGTGATGTTGCAAGACGAGAATAAACATAAATTTCCGGCTCACCAGTTTCAATGTCAATGTTTGAATTCTCAAACTGACTAAGTGGTGCCGTCCATTCTTGATCTTCCAACTCTCGCCCATCGATCAAAAAGTTTGTGATAATGTGAGCTGGGTCAATGACTGTCTTGACGAGCTCTATCAGATCAGTAATCTTCTGCACGCCTTCAATATTTAATTTACTTTCTGTGCCATTAATCTTGATTAGCAACATGATAATACCTCATAAATTAGCGTAGTAGGTTGCCAGCTTTATACTCCTTCGCTCTAAGTCTAGATATAGCCCCCTTGTTTGTGATGCAAGATCCAGAGCCTCAGTTCCCGAAATGTTCTCTTTGGCAAAGATGAACATTCGACTTAAAGGACCCAAATGAGAGTAATGATAGCCAAGGTGTTCTATTTTACGATCCAGATTGCCGATTTTTTCATTCACCTCTCCTAGTTGCTGCGCTGGGGACTGCGGATCCTTAATCAAATCAATAAGACGTTGGATGAGAATCTGCCCCTTTTTGGAACATTCTCTTATTTCTGCAGCCCCTGGAAGTGCTCCAAGATTAGATTCATGGGGAGGGTATTTTTGAACAAGTTCAGGTACTAGGTCCCCAATATCATCCATCCACATTCGTCTATAGGCCAGACGATAAGTATCATAAGGATCACTAAGCGGCTCATTCAACTGCTCAAGGTCACAGAAACCTTTATCATCAAAAAATGAACGGTGTACTAATACCTTATTCGGATCAAATAATCCCACTGGCAAAGTTCTGACGTCTCCCCGCAGTCTTAATCCAACTAATTCAGCAACTGCTTCGGGGACTATGTGGTCATGACAATCCGGGCGTGAGCATGGTTTATTTGGGTTGCAAGGGCCACATTCAATAACAGGTTGAAGAATTAAATTCCCTTCACTATAGGGGCCTGTCTCAAAACCAAAAGCTGAAGCAAGAAAGAACGCAATTACTGGTGTTCCTGCCGCAACACTTACATGCATAGGCCCTGTGTCACCCGTGATCAAGAGCTTAGATAAATGGAGCAGCGCTGCAAGTTGCGGGATGTTGGTCTTTCCCGCAGCAATGTGGACATTAGGCGACGGGCAATTCATTTTGATACGCTCAATAATTGCCATCTCCTTTTTGGAGCCAGTCAGCATTACACGAGCGTTATATTTCTCAATTAGAATATTAATCAGCCGAGAAAACTTTTCTGGAGCCCACTGCCGTTTCCCTTGGCTCGCTCCCGCTTGGACAGAAATTAGCGGCCCTGAATTTGTAAAGCCGGCACTTGCGATTAATTGTTCACAATAATCCAGAGCTTCTCGATTTATCATAATTTGAAGTTGGTTGGGGTGCATTTCAACATCTGCTGAGCATCTAAAAATATCCACCAAGTTGAGTGAATTATAGCGCCTGTTTTGATGAAATACTGAAGTTGCAAAAAGTCTAGCCCAATCAGATTCAATAATTCGATAGCCCTCAGAATCAGAGGTCCAACCACCGCTTCGTTTAATATCAATTAGTCTTAAAAGAAGTGCTGTATAGGCAGATGAAGACATGTTCAGACAATAATCGAAGTTGCGTGACTTTAACTCCTGGACAAATTCATCAATATACTCATAGGCATCGATAATTCCATCGGCTTCACGTGAAAGGGAGCGAACCGTCATCCCAAGATCTAATGGGATCAACTCATCAATATAAGGAATATACTTGCAAACTTCGTCAAATTGTTTCTCCACAATCACACTTATTTTGCAGTTTGGATTTTCCATCTTCATACCTGCAATCGTGGGCGTAGCTTGTAGCATGTCACCAAGGCGCGTGATATTAACCAATAGGATATTTGACTTATTCGGATGGCGTTTTCTCATCATGGTTGAAGTCCTGCTTCTGATGCCTTCATTCGTATTATTTGTTTTCTAACATGAAATAGGAA
>JAAZON010000598.1 GCA_012797725.1 SAR324 cluster bacterium
GCAAGTCCTGTCGGAATACTATCAGGAGCTGCTATGTCTTGATAATGGATATCTGTCATAAAGACCGTGCCTTTGAAATCTAGTTGTGCATTCGCCTGATAGTCAATTAGCATTCCAAACTGCACTCCTGCGGCACCACTCGCAGATTGTACCGCGCTTGTAATCGAGACTTGCACACTAAAACTTGTTGCACTTAAGACCTTATAGTTCACAGTCTGAGAACCATCACCAACAATTGCAATGTAATTGATGCGATCTGACTCGCCTTTTGTAAAAACAAGATTTAATACTGTACCAGCTCCAAGAACTGTCCCGCTTAAGTCACTTTGTTCGACTGTGGGAATAACACCTGGGACCATCCCTGCTGTGCTCTTGATAAAGCCTAATGTAAACATGTTTGAGTTGTTAATCCCAACTCCATAAGGGCCGCTGAGTGTTGCGCCCCCCGTTCCTTCCGGAACACCTGGATATGTAATTGCCACGAAATTATTCGTAGTGTTCCAAGTGGAACTTTCTGGTACCCATGTAATCTCCGCTTTAGCTACAGAAACTACCCCAAGTACTGCTACTAACAATGTGCGAATCATTCCTCGAAACATATGAGTTTCCTTTTTTTGTTTGTGTAATTTGCCGAACTAAAAGATAAAATATATCTGCTTGCTGTGATGCATTCTAATTCACAGTATATATACCTTTCAATATCATAGTTTGTACTCGTTCAGCCTCCCAATGGGGACAAATTCTTTAAAGGGTCAACAGTTACGTTTTGGCAGAAAAAGACCGGAGTTGGGTTCAATACTTAGATCTCCTTCAATCCAGCCTTTGCATTTCCCCCATTTTTAAATCGATATACCCCCAATTTGCTTGATTCCCAACGCAACTTCGGCCAGTGAAATCCATCCTTCCAGCAACTCAGTCATAAGAGATTCGCTTCATCCCCTGACCTGGTTGTTTTGAATTGGATTCGAATGCCTTTGCTAATACATAAAGCGCTTCATATCCTGCATAAGCCTCCAAAAAAGGAGGGCGGCAAAAAAGCAAGAGGAATTTTCTATGGAACTCTACTCAAATATTTGGGTCAACTAAAAAATTCCTCATGTGTCCCTTAAATAAAAGTATTAATTTGTATCTCATTCATTTTTTCATAAAAATATACGACAATGTCTTCTAGTGCTTAGTCGGATAAGCTTTTTCCAGCTTATCGAAGATGGCTATCAGAGACGACAATGCACTAGCGACCGGAGGGAGCTAAGAAACAAGGTAAAAGGCTGGATCGCAAAAGCATGAACCGGCCGTTTGACCTGTTTATGAGTAAAAATACTTCTTCAACGGCGTACTACAAGAATGCGCTTGGGACAAAAAAAGGAAACCTTTTGAAACTAATAGAATGCGTTCCCAACATAAGCGAAGGAAGAAATGACGAAGTCATTAATGATATTGTTCAAGCTACAAAGTCTGAGCATGTTGAGATTTTGCATGTAGACAGAGGACGGGCTGCAAATAGAACGGTAATCACGTTTGCCGGTACTCCTCAAGATGTGTCCAACGCGGCTTTTATGCTCATAAAAAGGACTGCCGAGCTTGTCGACATGAGGAAGCATACAGGCGAGCATCCTAGGATTGGTGCCACTGATGTTTGCCCTTTTATTCCCATTCAAAACACTTCAATGGCAGATTGCGTGGCTATAGCTCGTGCAGTTGGCAAACAAGTTGGGGAAGAACTTCATATACCTGTTTACCTCTATGGGGAAGCCGCTTATTCAAAAGAGAGAAAAAACCTTAGCTATCTAAGAAATGGAGAATATGAAGGTATCACTGAAAAGCTAAAAGATCCAAAACTGCTTCCTGATTTTGGGCCACCAATTTTCAACGAAAGGTCTGGGATAACAATCATCGGGGCAAGGTCTTTTTTGATTGCATATAACATAAATCTTAAAACTCATGATAAGAAACTTGCGCAAGAAATTGCGGGAATAATACGTGAATCGGGAATTAAAAAAAGAGATAAGGAAGGAGAGCTAATCATCGTGCCTGGCCTTTTCCCACACTGCGCCGCCTTGGGCTGGTTCATAGAAGATTATGGCATAGCACAAGTTTCAACAAATTTAAGCAACTTTGAGCTTAGTCCAATGCATGAGGTTTTTGATTGTGTCTGCCAGCTTGCGAAAGAACGTGGTATCAGTGTTAGCGGCTCTGAGATTGTGGGACTGCTACCAAAAAAAGCCTTACTTGATGCTGGACTTTATTACCTTAGGAAAAAGGGATCCTTAACGAAGGCTTCCGAAGAAGATATTATTTCTACAGCAATTGAATCTCTAGGTCTTAACGACCTCTACCCATTTAAGATAGAAGAAAAGCTAATTGAAGAGAGACTCTCGAGTCTCTTCAATTCAAAGAAAGATTTATGATTATCATTCTTCGTGGATCCTAACCACGGAAGACGCAGAGAACACAAAGGAGATCTCTCCAGTTTAAACTCCATGCCCTCTTTGTCCTCCATGGTTTGAAAATGGTCAAACAGAATATATTTTCTGTAAATGGAAACCACAGGTGACTCAGAGCCAAGGCCGTTCTGCTAAGGTGTGCAATCTACGATGTGCCTACCACTGCTATTGAGGGCAAATCTGCCTGGCTCACATTGAATTTTCTAGGGCTGCAGAAACAGCCCTTTTCTTCATCGATGATTAGTAGCTATGCAAAGTTAGGGGCGATATTGGTTAATTGCAGATCTTCAAGTAATTTTTGCAGATTCTTTAGCTAATTGATTATGGCAATTTAGGGGCAAACTTATTAACATTATGACACTTACTGCATGTACTAATTTTATCAGGCAAGAGACTAAAGACTGTTAAGGTAAATTTAAATGGGCAATGACAAAGCTGCATATGTGGAAGCAAAAACTCTCAGGGGCTTCCGCGATAAACTTCCTAAGGAATCGCTTGTCAAAGGAGCGATGCTTGCAAAATTAAAAGGTGTTTTTGAATCTTTTGCTTATCTTCCAATTGAAACACCTCACATAGAGTTCCTTGACGTTTTAGTGAAACAAGGAAGCGACGAAATCCAAAAACAACTTTATGCCTTCAAGGACAATGGCGGTCGTAACATAGCGCTTCGTTTCGATCTTACTGTCCCCCTTGCCCGTTTCATCGTACAACATCGAAATGAGGTCGGCATTCCTTTTAAGCGCTATGCAATCGGCGAAGTTTTTCGTGGAGAACGTCCACAAGCTGGCAGATACAGGGAATTTACGCAATGTGATTTTGATTTTGTTGGAACAACCTCAATTGGAAGCGATGCTGAGATTGTTCAGGTGATAGATGCTTCCATGAAAGCCCTCGGTGTTAAGAGCTATGCAATAAGAGTTAACAATCGAAAGCTAATGAATGGATTGGCTGAGGACTTGGGTCTTAGCAGTAAAGCAGCCGACATCCTCCGAATTGTTGATAAACTTGACAAGATAGGGGCGGACGAAACAAGGCGAGAATTGATGTCTGAACTTTCATTGAAAGAGCAGCAGATATCGCCGTTTTTTGAACTGATCGAACTTTCTCAAGTCCACCAGGGTTCGGCTTTGTTTGCTAAGTTACAGAAATTTGCAAAGATAAATGAGTCTTTGAATGCGGGGATTTCTGAACTTGAGCGCTTGACTTTGCTTGTTGAGGCCGCAAATGTTGACCCAAGCTGTTTTCGCGTAGACTTTTCCATAGCTCGCGGTCTTGGCTACTACACAGGAATTGTATATGAAACGACCCTTGCTGATCTTCCTGAGATCGGAAGCGTTTGCTCAGGGGGTCGTTACGATAATTTGACCATGACGTTCTCATCAGAGAAACTCCCAGGAGTGGGAGCTTCAGTCGGAATCGACAGGTTAATTGCGGCATTAGAACAAATTGGTCTATCAAAGCAGGCCGGTACGCCTGCGAAAGTTTTGATTTTGAACCTGGATGGCGAACTCGAGGCTGAGATTCACAGCACAGCAGCTCAAATCAGAATGGCCGGAATAAACGCAGAAGTCTATCCAGAACCTTCAAAACAAAAAAAGCAGTTTGAATACCAAGAAAGGCATGGGCATCCCTTCGTTTTGTTTGTTCAAAAAGACGAGGCGGGCAATCTGCAATACACCCTTCGATGCACCAAGACTCGAGAACAAACCATATTGAAGTCGCAAGCAGAGATTATAGAGAGTCTTATGGCTACTAAGTAGAAATGTTCTGAAACTTCTTTCAGGTA
>JAAZON010000599.1 GCA_012797725.1 SAR324 cluster bacterium
GGCCTTAACAGGGCAGGCTGCCCAAGAAGAGATGTCAGTTCAAGTTTTTTTGAAAGCGTTGTCCGAGCCTCCAAATGCACGTTTGGTTCATTATGATCCATCGAATAAACGCGATCCTTTTCGCCCATTTGACTTGTCTGAAAAAATGAGACTCGATGTTGCTAGGACTCCGCTTCAGGGAGTTGATGTCAAGGAGTTGGCACTGACAGCGGTTGTGGAGCAATCTGGTGAAGCCAAGGCAGTAATTGAGACTCCAGATGGTCAAGGTCACACTGTGAAGAAGGGCGATAAAGTCGGGCTAAATGGCGGTGAGATAGTAGAGATTAGCCCTGATAGAATAGTAGTTCTTGAAAGCATGCAGGATTTTACAGGTGAAACAAAAACTAAGACTGTGGAAATCTTAAGAAAGGGTCAGACTCGTGAGACTGCGCAAGGGGCAAGGAAAAAGCCCAGCCGCTCGTAGTGCTATCGACTATAAAATCTTTCCATCCGCTCCAGGTAGCGGTATCCGAGAGCCTCGGCGAGGTGATGCTCTTGGATATGCTCTGATGTTTCAAGATCTGCAATAGTTCTAGCAACTTTAATAGACCTAATAATTCCGCGAGCACTTAAGCCTAGTTTCTTCTGAACACTTTCCAGGAGATGTTGCACTTTTGAGGGGCTTTCATTCAATAAGCGTAAGGCGCTTCGGCTTGATATGTGGGCATTGAGCATTTTAGATCGAGCGAGTTGGATCTTGCGGGTAGATATCACCTTTGATTTTAGGGTGAGAGAAATCGTGCCGCAGTCCGTGGAAGAGTTCTGCTTTATAACATCGAATGGTATCCGTCGAACCTCAATATGCATATCTATTCGATCGAGTATGGGTTGTGAGAGTTTTTTCATGTAGGTCTGCAAAAAGGCAGGAGAGCACGTGCAATGAGCTCCTTCAATCCCAAGTCTCCCGCAGGGGCAAGGGTTCATTGCGGCAATAAGTTGGAATCGGGCAGGAAAGCGCTGCGAGCCTTTAGCTCGTGATATATCTACGAAGCCATATTCAAGTGGGACTCTGAGAGCTTCAATGGCGCCTCTTTGGAATTCTGGAAATTCATCCAAAAAAAGTATGCCATGATGTGCAAGACTTATTTCGCCAGGACGAAGATTAACTCCACCTCCGACCAAGCCAGCCATGCTGATGTTGTAGTGAGGACTTCTAAATGGTCTTAGTCCGGCAAGAAAGGGCTCAACATTTTGGCTTGCTATGCTGTGGATTTTAATTACTTCTAGCATCTCATTTTCAACTAAAGGTGGTAGTATGGATGGAAAACGTCTCGCGAGCATGCTCTTCCCACAACCAGGAGGCCCGACCATAAGAAGATTATGTTCTCAAGATGCAGCTATAAGCAAAGCTCGTTTGGCCGAGTCTTGTCCGCAGACATCAGAAAAATCTTGGAAGTCTTGTAATTTAACAACTACTTCCGTTGCTGGTGCTTCGATGTTGAGGATAGGGATCGATTCAGATTTTAGAAATAATGCTATCTCTTGAAGAGAATGAACACCAACGGTCTGAATCGAATTGAGTATTTTCGATTCTCGGGCGTTCTCAGCGGGGAGAACTATATAGGGAATTTTTAATTGAGCGCTTCGTGTAGCATAAGCCAGAGCGCCGGTAATTTTTTTAATTTGGCCATCTAAAGAAAGCTCCCCATGAAACGAAATTCTTTTCAACATGGTGGATGGAACCTGCCGGGATGCAACGAGAACTCCTATTGCAATTGGCAAGTCGAAAGCAGAACCTTCTTTCTTAAGTTCTGCTGGCGAGAGACTGACAAGAACTTGTTCGGGAATAGAAAAGCCAGAGTGTGAAATGGCGGATATTACGCGATCCCTTGATTCTTTTACTGCATTATCGGCAAGCCCGATAATAGTGAATCGATTAGGGCCTGGACATGCCTTTACTTCCACCTCGACAGGTATTGCATCGATACCTGTAATTGTACTGCTAAGAACTTTCGCTAGCATGGCAAAACAAAACCTCCCATAGTCGTATCGTTAATTTTTGCGTGAAGTTGCTTGATGCACATAAAAAGAACCATCAAATGGCCCGTATTATGCAAATAATCAAAAAAGGACGGAGGATTAGGCCTCAATGACTAATTTATTCAGTGGCTTAGATAAAAGTCTGGTAAATTGAAGGCAATTATTGCCTATTCTAAAGAGAGTTTGTTTTATGGCATTTGAAGTTCCCGATAGCTCGGAAGTTTGGAGACAAATACCGCCAGAGGAAAAGCTGCAGCTCATGAATAAATCTCATGCGGCTGGAGTTCTAGCGACCGTCATATCAATTATTGTGCTTTCAACCATCGCAGTAGGCTTGCATTTAAACTGGCTTGTTTGGGGGTCTCTTCTTTGTTCACCCTTCGTATTCCAATTTGCATCGGGCAAGAGGTGGAGAACATTGCGTCCAAAGATAATGCTTGAGTATCTAGCCGCTCGTTCGGCAGCCCGCCGTTTCGCATATTCTGCAGGAAGCAAAGACATGCGTGTCGCTCTAATGCTAAAGGGGAGCCTGGAAGAAATCTTTGATGAAGAGCACCGGACAGAAGAACTTGAGGCGGAGATCTCAGATCACAAGGAAACGCCAGTTTGGGTGGCCTTGTTCCCTGATACTGTCATTATGATGAGCGAGCGATATGGAGGTGCTGAGCTAGAGTTTGGCTACATTTTAAATGACAAGGTGAAGATTGAAGGGAAAAGTCCAGTGGGGGAAGGGGACTATTCTAACCAACGCGAGCTTTATTTTTATTGCCAGGATAAGCTTAAAGAGAATCACATCTATCGACTGACTAGCCCATTTCCAGCGGCATTGATCGTTTTTGAAAAGAAAGCTTTGCAATTCCAAAAGGAGTTTATGGAGTCTAATCGTCTGGCAATTGAGCCGGAGGGCGTCAACTCGTTCTTTGGAGAGGATGATTCTTCCCGGGCGGCACTTTTTGACTAGGAGCTTGGTATACATTCCTTTCTAGTTGTCCCGCGTCAAAGCACCTTAATGCGAAAGAAATCTTGGCGAATTCTCCATGATTGCTTCTCTATTAATTTTTCGCATAAAGTATTGTCAGGAATTCTAAGGCTATTTCAAAAAATCTTTTATAATTTGGCTTTGACATGAAAAAGAGAATCAGAGGCAGGATCCTCCTTTGTACGGGCATGATGGTTTTTTGCTTTATAACTTGCGTGTCTCTCTTGCAGGCGCAGACAAAAATTGAACTTGGTAACAAGCAAACCAAGATAACACTTAACAGTGCAAAAGATGCTTTGAGTTTTAAGATAAAAGCGCAAAACGCCTACACGACGGAAGTTTTTGCTGTGGAGAACCCACCAAAAATAATAGTGGATGTAATAGGGCTCAAACTTAAATCACACAAGAGTGCCGCAGTGCCAAAGACGAAACTTTTAAAAAACTTTCAAATGGCTATTAGTCAAGAAAAGGTTAGATTTGTGTTTTCTTTTAATGGCAAGGAAGTCCCCAGCTATTCAACCTCGCAAGATAAGAACGACTTTTTGATCGACATAGGGGGTAAACAAGAAGTGCTGGAGCTTAAAGCGCCCATAATCCAAGTAGGCATTGAGCCAACGATTAATCCCACAGTTGCTCCGGTTTTAACAGCTCCCCTCGGACAAATTCCAACCCAAACCCCAGAAGGTTTGTCACCAACAGAAGTACCCACTGCATTACCAACGGCTGAACCTAACGTAGAGAAAAAGGGGTGTCTTCTTAAAGGCATTGTTTTTGACAAAGGAGAAGGCTCTGTTCTTAGGTTGCAAATAAGTGAAGTTTCTGATTTTAAGCTTAGTAAGGATAAAGACTTTTATTTTCTTAGTATTCAAAATTGCGGTGTGGCAGGCGAGCACCTTTTGCTTCCACATTACCCACCCCAAAGTTTTCCTGCTATAAACGCGCTCAGAGCATCGATCGAAGAAGAGGAACTTAAACTCCGAATTTTCGTTGAACGAGGCGCAAAGTTAAGTGCAGTCCGGAGAGGCGATGAGATTTGGCTTAGTGGAGAAGGGGCTCAAGGCTCAAAAACTCCTGTGAATTAGGAATTTTTGGCTTTTCTTTTGTTATAATAACACAATTAGAATGTTTAATCATTATGAAGACCTAGCTTATGATTTCTTAAAATTAGATTTATGGTTCATTTTGAGACGATCTAATTAGATGTTGCTTCTTTGGTTGCTAACGAAAAAACACTTGGAGAGCTTGGAAGCGAAGCGGCTGCTCCGAATAATTTAAGATTTGGATCGTAATCTATAGAAATGCATGAAAGATGCAGGGTGAATCAAAAAAATCTATGGCCGTTAGTCAGGAAAGCTTTCGCCTAGGAACGGATACAAAA
>JAAZON010000600.1 GCA_012797725.1 SAR324 cluster bacterium
TATTGCCAATTGGGAATATATACTAATGAGCTATTTTTTCTAAGGGCAGAGATTCTGGCTCCTTTGAGACTTAAGTCCAGCGTAAAAGCTCTTTATGACAAAAAAATACGGGAAATCATTATTTATATTCCGAAGAGATCTCCGTATTGATGATAATTCTGCCCTTCTTAGGGCTCTTGATGATTCAGAAGCTGTCCTTCCTTGTTTTATATTCGATCCAAGGCAAATTGAGAAACACGATTACCTAAGCCATCCAGCTCTAAATTTCATGTTGCAATGCCTACATGAGCTCTCTGAAGATTTGGCTCGGAGAAAAGGTCATCTCTATTTTTTTTATGGGAGAGTTGAAGAGCTTGTGGAATCCATCGTTCCCGAGCTGAACATAGATGCTGTGTTTTTTAATCGAGATTACACCTCCTTTAGCCGAATTCGAGACGAGGCAATACAAGCAGTGTGTAACGAAAAAAAAGTTGCCTGTGAAATATACGCAGATAGCCTTTTGCAAGAGCCGGAAGAAATATGCAAGACTAATGGATCCCCTTATACAGTTTTTACCCCGTTCTACAAAAAAGCAGTCTCTTTAAAAGTGCGTACGCCAAGAAACTGCACTCAGGCTAACTTTTTTACGGAACTAATTCCCTATGACTCCACCGATTCACTGCTTCGACTTAAGTCTAATGAAGTAATAAGCTCCTCTCTAAAAGGTGGACGCATTGAGGCTCTTAAGCTTTTAGACCGAGTTTCATCGCTTGGTAATTATGAAAATACAAAAGACTTCCCCGCCCTTGAGGGCACAAGTAAACTGTCCGCGCATTTGAAATTTGGAAGCATTTCAATTAGAGAAGCCTTCCATCGAATTAAGAAACAACTTGGAGAAGGTAGTCCTCTAATTCGTCAGTTATATTGGCGCGATTTTTTTACTCATATTGCATGGAATTTCCCTCATGTTTTTCAGGGGGCTTTTTACAAAAAATATGATGCTTTGGAATGGAGTGAGAACGAAGCTCATTTCCAAGCTTGGTGTAATGGCCTTAGCGGTTTTCCCATTGTCGATGCTGGAATGAGAGAATTAAATTCAACAGGTTTCATGCATAACAGAGTGAGAATGATTTGCGCTTCCTTTCTGGTAAAAGATCTTCATATTAATTGGAGAAAGGGAGAGAGATATTTTGCTCGGCATTTGATAGACTATGATCCCTCACTTAATAATGGAAATTGGCAATGGTCAGCATCCACTGGATGTGACGCCCAACCCTATTTCAGGATTTTTAACCCATGGCTTCAGCAAGAAAAATTTGATCCTGATTGTATTTATATTAAGAAATACATTCCAGAACTTAGACCTCTTGCCCCAGGACAAATTCATAAGCTCTTTAAAAACTTCCCTGAAGGGCTTCAATATCCAAAACCAATATGCGAACACGCCGAAGCTGCTGCTAAGGCAAGGAGCATTTATGCTGAGCTTGATTAATTACTTCCAAACTCGTTAACTGAACAGCCAAAGGAGGAACTTAAGAAATAGTTTGAAAGTTTCACCACGGCTAACGACAGTCGACTAACATTTTATGTTATACGTTAGGAAGTATCTGTTGTAATAGTAAGCTTATCCCAGACATTTCAATAAATTACAGAAAGACAAGTGTTGTTCAATAGGGGACAAAGAAGTAGGGTTAATTTTGCTTTTGTTAACAAGTACTTATGCACTTAAAAATCTTATGTTACACGCATCTCTAAATAGCCCATAATCTCAAGTAGAAAGACACAAAAAGGAGTGTCCCCTTGGAGGTTTTATATGGCAGACATGAAAATTAACAATAAACCTGAAATAGCCCCACAAACGGATACCAGGATTAAGGCTCCAAAGGGGCAACAATTCCAAGCCGAGAACGGCCGAAGCGTTGCTGAGCTTTTTTTAAGCGCTGCAGCCAAGGCAGAGATTCGAGAGCGAAGGTGCCTTGCCTTTCAAAAAACAATCGACCGTGATGCTTTCAATAACCTGGGTCGAGTGGTTAATGCAGGCGAAATTAAGCTCAATTAGGTTTTAGGAGAAAGGACATGAGCAGTTTTATCCCGCTAATAGACTTAGAAGAAAGCAGTAAAATACTTTCCCAATTCATCTTTGAGGTGCTTGGCATTCCTCCTCAGATTCGCCTTCCTCGTCACCCCCAATTTGGGGCATTTAAAACAGGCTTCATCCTAATGTCGAATGAGGAGGCTGAAGAACCCAATATTCCAGATGGTGTAGTTACAGGGGTATTGCACTTCCTACAAGAAAAGGAGAAACAAGACTTTTTCTTAAGGCTTCGCTTTGATACCAAGAGCGGCGCTGTTGAGATTGGAAATGAAAGCGATGTCTATGACGTGCACCGCTCTATTACTCGGCAAATAGAGGAGCAGATAAATGGACAGACCGCCAAATACTTGAGCAGCTACACAGATAAATTGGCAGGTCATTGGCACATTGCAGGTGCAGTATCGGGACTGCCTACCAGTTAGAATGTTAAGTTTCACAATCTACCCTGCAAGGCCAACAAGGTGTTCCTGTTCTCTAATTGCCATCTCAAGAAAGAGTAGCGGGCATTAAAGCTTTCTTTCGATTGTTCCCTTCGCAAGCTTACGTGCCGCATCCTTTATTGCGCTAATTTCAGTAATCATCTTCACTTCCAAGTCAATCGGATCCTGCGCGTTGTAGTCACCACAATATTTCCGAGCTAGTTGCTCTAGCAATGGGTAGCTTCGCGAGCTAAAATCAAACCGATCCCTACACACCACATCTTCAAGCTCTTCCCGAGGGATTCTGTTATAAGAAAGAAGACGTAGAAGTTGCAAAGCTCTATATGCTCTTGGCATATCTCCCCCCGCTTTCTCCAGAGCAAGCAACATTGCGGCAGTAAGAGTACCTCCTGGAGAATCCGCCTTTGCGGTTGAGGGATCGCTCAGCTCAAGTGCGCGTGGATAAGCCTCCGCAAGTACCGGATCAATAAGAAACTTGTTCATTAAAAGCTCTTTCACAGCGTAGGCACCAAGCATTGCGACAGTTGTTTCCGCAACGATCGAAAAATTACCTAGAAGCAGAGTCGCAATAGAACCCGCTCCAAGGCCTGCATAAAAACCCAGATTTGATATCGAATCGATAAGATCCCTATTCCGGTCAAGCGCCGACAGAGTATGGCGGTGGGCATCCAGGTGTATAAGCGCAGTTATTACATCATGCAAAGACCCCTGCGTAACAAGATTCTCCAAGATTCGCTCATGATTAAATGAATCTCCTTCCAAAGAGATGCTCAGACCAGCGCATCTTAGAGATGTCTCGGCGCTGTGTGTCCTTGAACGAACCATTTGAGGAAGCAAAGATCCTGGCAACGTCAAAAAATTAGCCGACAA
>JAAZON010000601.1 GCA_012797725.1 SAR324 cluster bacterium
CGGCAGTCTTTTTTTATACTGCCAAATTTTGTTTACCCCACTTGCATCGGGGCAAAGGTGCAAGGGCGGATGGGTATAATGAATTTACCACGACATTTTTATAGTATTAAAAATCCGTTCTCAAGGCGTATAATGACTTTGCCTTTATGCCTCTTTAATCAATTATTTAGAACGAGTTCGTTTTTGTCCGCCATCAGATGGTAGTATATCATCATTAGTACTATCTCCCCAACAATAGCCTGGCTTGGGTAGTTTGTAATATGTATTTTCTTCAGAATAACGATTTGATTGTGCATTTTTATCTTTGAAGCGACCTAATGCACCACGCAGATAGTCTTCCACAATTTCACAACATATCCATTTCCGGTCTAGTTTTTCGGCAACTTCTCCGGTTACGCAACTACCAGCAAAGGGATCTAATACAAGTTCCCCTGTATCAGTTAACATTCTAATAAAAAATTCTGGCAACTCTGACGGAAACCTTGCGGGATGGGGTTGTATACCAATACTTTGGCAATAACGTATATATGCGCTATTGCTTTCTGTATTTGGTATTGCAATTAAGTTAGGAGGAATTGCTCCTCCATTGTTTGTAGTGAATTTTTCGCTTATATCATGACCACTTGGGCGCTTTTTAGGTTTATAACCATTCTTAAGTAACTCATTCATACTGTCACTATATTGCTGTAGAACACGTCTATTGCTTGCTTTAGGCCATGGGGTTTTTGATAACCACCAAACCGTATTAATAGCATCTTTAACTCTGATTCTACGGACAGTAACCCACTCGGCGGGTGTTGGTAACTTGGATGGATTCCACCAATAAAAATCCTGAGCTAGATGAAAAGAAAACTCCTCGCAGAGCATTATCAATAACTTAAAATGATATAAACTTCTAACTGGTAATCCCTGTACCCATGAACCACCAATATCTATTACTAGACTACCATTATTCGCCAGCACTCGATAAAACTCTTTAGCAAAAGGCTTAAACCAATCAAGGTATTCATCAGCATCAACATTTCCATATTCTTTCTTTCTAACAAGTCCAAAAGGGGGACTTGTCATAATTAAATCTACGCTATTATCAGAAATAGAGCGTAATAACTCTAATGAATCGCCTAAGAAAATGCGTCCATTACTCGTTTCGTAAAATAATGAAAAAGGTTTTTTTTGCATATTAATCAATTATTACACCGCCCTATAATTCGAGTTTCTTTAAACTCATTGCTAATTTTGCCTCGCGATTAAAAACATCGACAATATAAGAAGGATTTTGTACTATTCCTTCTAGATCTTCATCGTCAACCATAACAATACAAAGATTTGAGTCATTCATTATTTTATTTGAATATCTTCGAGCTTCTTGCCCAATCTTTCCAGTGCTTATAATAACAATGACATTGCTTTTGAGAAAGTGAGTTAGTCCTACTTCTTTAGCGACATCATCTAGTGCAACTCTTGCAGTATTTTTACACTGTATCTGCCATCTTGAATATACAAGTCTTGCAGACTCAAATAATAGATCAACTTCTGCTCCCCCAGTTGTCTGTGCACGAAGCCTGGTTGCAAGATAATCCATGCCTAATAATCTCATGAGTTTAAAAGCAAGGGCTTCTAGGGCTAAACCAGATATGTATTTGTCCGTAGAGTCTAATTCATTTATTATTTCTTTTATTGGTCTGCGCAAAAGCTCTATCAATTTTGGGTCTGTCTGTTTCTTTAATTGTTCAAGCAAAGGAACAACGATTTCAGCAACAAGTTTATCAGTAGGCGTAACATCAAAAGGTTTAGCCCCTCTTCCGCCTGTAGTCTTGTTAATGGTAATATATCCAGCATCAACCAACGTATTCAAAACTTCTTTAGGGAGGCTTTTTTCCGGAAAAGTAACCCCATAAGTTGCTTCTGCAAGTTTCACAATCTGGTTAGCAGGTTGAGGGCTAGATATGCCTGAATTAGCTAAAGCAAGTAAAAAATCTCTTTGTGTTGATGTTAGCTTAGCAAGTACATTCATTTCATCAGGGTTTGCCCCAAGAACTTCCTGCAATTTTTCTTCATTTATCTGCCAACGAGATCCAACGAAAATATCAGCTTTTGCTAACCACAAACGCATTATACTGGGATGTTTCCCTCCAGAAGGAAAATGTATACCACGCTCAGCTAGTTTTGCACGAAGCGTAGTAAGGTTAACTTCTTCTCCGGCTATAGTCATATCTCTAATACACTGGATAAACGCCATCCCATTTAAGTTTAGCAATATATGACGAGCTAAAGACTTATATAGTTCTTCTTGATTCTCTTTCACAGCGACAAGCGACTTACCAAAATCTGTTAGGTTTGCATTTTCATCAATAATGCCATATGATTTAAGCCCAAGGCGACAATTCATAGCCAACTTTTTCTGATTACTAATATTACCGTTGCCATGGCCCGAAAAGTAAGTGTTTAAAATATCTTCTTCGAGTTCTTTTTGCTTTCCCTCATGTTTAATACACAATTCTAGGACCTGTATTAAATTAATCTGAGAAGGTGAAAATTCACTCCCAAAAGGCAAATCACTTTGCATATTTATTTACCTCATCTCGTTTTTATATTTAAGCTGTAATGCAGCCAGCTTAAATATATTCTAGCATAAACGTTTATATTTTTCAAGGCTCCGATAAAGGGAGAAGAATATTCAGTCTATCGAGAACCCCGTCTTTCGCATCAGGCGAGAGACGGGGTTGCTGCACGTCTGAGAAAATGGTATAACGATAAGTAATAGGTGAAAGGGAAATTGCTTCTTATCCAGCGAATTTACCCCACTTCTATTGTTATGTGGCCATCTTTTCAGGTTCATAGTAGCAAACCTAAGCTTACCCATTTCGTTACCTGGGCCAAGCCTTGATAAAATGCATATAGTATCCCATGTTTCTCTTTTACGTCGGTGAAGACGCGTTCGAGCGTTTTCTTCCGCTTCTCATAGAGTCCTATGTACTCAGGTGTATATCGCACGTCTTCTGCCAGTTCCACGCAGTCATGCCAGACATGGCGCGTCACTGTTTTTTCGCAATTTCTGTTGTCATACATCTTTCGCGCAGCGAACATTTCTCGTAGATGTATCTTCGGCTTCTGTATTCTCTGTATCCTTGACATTTTATCGTCGCATAATACAGCACACGGCACGATGGGCAGATCACGCAGTCATAATACTCGTAATCCACATACATCCACCAATCCAGATTCTCCGCTTTCGGCAACAGCCACTTGTACGCCATCGATAACACTCTTCGGTCTCAAAATAGCCTCCGATAGATGTATATGGCGTTTTATACGCCTCACATCTACCAGCACCCTATTTATTCCTTGATCCGGTCATATACGCTGTTTTGCGCTTGCAAATTTAAGCCTCAAGCTAGCTGGCTCAACAAGTAAAAGGGTGTGGAGCACACCTTTTCACTTGTTCCCACACGCCAGATATATGAATGTGTGTTTATATAAAGCTATGCCCTTTTATCCTACTTGTGCGTATGAGTAACCGGCTTTCTTAATGTACTCATTTAAATATTTCCCTTTCGAGTCAGCATTTATAAACGCTTCATACATATATTGTGGTATTCCATAATAATGGTAAATACGTCCGCTCAAGAATTCTACTTCCAAAGTAGATGTGGCTTCATCATAACATATAGAAGCTATATTACTTGACGATACAGGTATTCTATCCACAAAATCACCCCCTTATAGTTTTGGCATTCTCTGACATCTCCAACCAGTCACAACGGCATCATACGGCGGATTACTTATTCTTTGGGCCTTCCAACATTTAGAAGTCTCGGGATCATCACTTTTTGGTCTAGGCTCAATCAAAGGTAGGCGTATTCTGCTGGGAATCTGAACAGCTTCCCCTAAAACCAAAGCTTCACCGGTTCTTAATGCTGGTAGAAGATCAGTTAACCCTGCTAATGCGTCCGGAACAGTTGCTCTAATTCTTCCTTGATCATCGCTATTAGATAAGCGAAGTGCAAAAAAAGTCCCACTTTGAGATAAGATTGTCTCATCCAATTCCGCAGGTCGTTGACTTACAACTATGGCACCTATTCCGTATTTTCTACCTTCTTTAAATATTCTTCTTACTGCACGACCAGCATAACCAGCAATAAACTGTGCATCTCCACCACGTGGTAAATATGAATGAGCTTCTTCATAAACAATTAAAAGAGGCCTCTGCTTTCCCATGCCGGGTAAATCACGACTCCAAAACATACTCTCAAAAATAATACGAGTAACTACACCAACAGCAAGATCAATTATTTCAAAAGGTATTCCGCTTAAATCAAATACTGTAATTGGATATTCATGGTCAATCCAATTAATAATTAGATCACTTAAATCTTTTGCATCTTTCTTGCCCGTATATTTGTCTATTTCAAGTAAAAACTTATATCTATGGTCTTTAAGCTTTGTAAGTATTTTATTGGCATAAGCTAAAGTGGGTATTTGGACTTGCGCTTTATATGGTGCTCTATTATAAGGATCGTGAGGTTTAAATTTAGCAGATTTTAATGTTTGCGGGTTACCTTCCTCAATAAGTGCCTCTTTAGTACGTTTGTCATCTTCATATGTAACACGTTCCGGTCGATCAAAGTCATACCATAATTGTCTAATGTCAAATGGTATTGGAGAATCGGGAGTAATATCCTCTTTTACGACGGGTCCTGATTTTAAATCACAGATATTTGCAGTCTTCATTTCAAAAATTTTATCTCTAAAATGTAGATCTCTGAGTTCTTCGCTTAATCCTTTTTTGCCAATAAAAAACCACATAAGCTCATCTATAGACAATGCCCAATAGGGAATTATTAATGGATTTTTCTCATTATTAATTGAAAATACTTTTGCCTTATCTGCAAACGCCGAACCATATTCACCATGCGGATCAATTATCACAATACGAGCACCTAAGTGGTTTCCATTTGTTATTGACTTTAATATACTTGCAACGGTGTTAGATTTACCGCTACCAGTAGATCCAACTATTGCTGCGTGTCGTGACACAATTTTATCTATATCAATTGAAGCGGGTAAGCTATCTGATGCTGCGTGTGTGCCAATTACTATAGCTGATTCATTAGTTGTCCCATATATTACTGCTAGATCATCATCTGTAACCATATGTACTTCATCATCAAGTGTTGGGAAAACACTTATCCCACGTTGAAACTTTTCCTTACCAAATGACTCTCCTACAAGCTGGATTTCCATCCAACGTTGACCGCGAGGAAAATCAAAATAATTATCTTTATCTGGATGATTAACTTCAGATGCGCCTACCATTGAAATAACTCCATATAGATTTAAGAATCCCAACGGTATCCTTACCAATGAGCCAACTTGTCCTAGCCGATATATTCTTCCTTGAATTATTGGACTCGCAGAAGGTATATCAGAAGATATCTCTACTAATACTTTTGCTCCAACTACTCTTCGAACGAACCCAAGAAAAGTAACATCTGACTTCACAATAAACCTCCTATACTTTGGGCATTAGTGATAGAAGATTGTTGAGAATCTAATGGCAGAACATCGACTGGCTGTCGAAATCCTATAAATATTTCAAGAAAAGAAGCAAAAGAATTAAAATCACCTAAAGTAAATCTCTTGTTTTCTTCATCCCAAAAAGGCCAAATCTCAGAATCTTTTCTTCTTCTTTCTGGTTCTCCCCATAATGAAACTAAGCCACCAACGCAAATTTTATCGGGACCATATAATGTTAAGTTTCTATATTCCTGAGCATAGTGTATAATTTCTTCCCATAATGGATTATATATAAATGCTGATATTGCTAACCGAGGGTTTGACCTCAAACCTTGTAGCATTATATCGTTTAAGTGCTCATCAGAAAAACTGTATCCAAGGATAATTAATAGTGTCTCCCCATTTGAAATGAATCGACGCAAACGGTCCTGTAAAGCAATAAACGGAAGCTTCCTTGATTGCGAATATTTTTCTCTTGAAGGGAAAATTATCAGCTCTTCCCCCATTTGTTGACTGATTCCTGAAAACCTTGTAATTCTCTCCTTATTATTACCCGAGTGTTCTTTTTGTACAAACCAATTAATTGACCCGTGTACTTTCCACAACCTTGTCCACGTTCTAGGTGGATAAACAGATTCATAAACCTTACTCTCATCAGCTTCAACTGATTCCGGAATAAAAAACGGTGCAACAGATCCAACAAATCCATCAAAGAACGGAACACCTGTCTGTTCCATTGCTTTTTCAAATAATAAATCATAATTTGTTGTAAATATTTCTACAGGGCAATTTCGATTACAATGAAGAGTTCTAAGCCATTGGGAAAATATAAGATGAGGATTCAAGCCTTCTTTGGGCTCTACACTCACAATATCCCTTATCGCGTGACACACTGCTATATCAAGAGCTTTCGCTGCCTTAGCTCCTTTAATTCCCGCGTACTGATATTCTTCGCTCTCTCCAATCAATTCACGATATAATCTAATACGGTTAAGTATTTTTTCAACATTATTTATTTTATTTAATTCATTTCTTATATTATCAAACTGGATCTTATATGGTTGATCTATTTTATCAAAAACTTGACTTGTAAGACTTTCTATACTCGGAAAGCCTACAGCCATAGATGAACCTGCACCAAAGAAAAAAGCTAAATGTCTCTTCTCTGATGCTAACTGTTCACGAATTTCCAATGCTGCACGTAAAGGATCATAATATACCATAAATAACCTCCCTTTACTTGAGGCGCAATTTTAGATAATTATGAGTTTCCTGCTACTTACAAGTTAACACTTTCTTTTTCTTCTTAGCATTATTGACATAATTCCATTTGCAATCACGCCATAATCAACAAAAAATATTAAATGATTATATGATTATATCTTGCCTTTAGCTTTTGTGCGAGCATCTGCAGGCTTGTCCGCTTCTTTTGGAATTGCCCATGCCCATCCTAACCGAACCGCCCCCACAACTCGACCTTGCTCACATAAAAGCTGAACTCTGCGCTGGGATATTCCCCATTTTTCCGCTGCTTCTTTAGCCGTAATATACTCCATTCTTAATTCTTATACCTCACAGTAATATTTTCCAACTTCCATTATATGCGTAGAAACGAATAATTTCAATATGCCTGCAGAAAAATTTACAATTAAAGCGAAAAACCGCCGGCCAAAGCCTTTAAGCCCTGACCGGGCTAGTGTAACAAATTTTCTGTAAATACAAAAAAGAGTAGATCACGGTATCCTTTCAGAAGTCGATCAAACCAAAGAAAGGATGAGAACCATGATCTACAAGAGTGATTGTACATTAACAAAAGAATACCTGGAACAATTGGCAGAGCAAGGATTAGAGGGATTGCCA
>JAAZON010000602.1 GCA_012797725.1 SAR324 cluster bacterium
ATTCAAGGGTGAATATTACGACAGGACGGCAATCCAATTATGATGAGAAGGCACGGAAAGAACCGCGCCTTTAATTCTTTGCCTCTCCGTTCAGTAATTACTCAGCAAGAAAAAGTTCTAAGCTTTTTTCTCTGCACCCCCGCTGTCATGAGGCAAGTCAAGAGAAAATAAAAGCTCCCGATAAAGTGGTTTTACCACTTTCATAATACATTTTGATTGACGAAAGCGTCAGCGCTAGATTGCTCACTAGCGTGCGACCTTAGCTAAACGTTCGGCAGTGAATAAGCTGTCATGCGTGGTAAGAAGTACAAAACAAGTTCTTCCACAAGTGGCTCATGCAAACGTACCGATAAAACAAGCCGCACCCCAAACTAGTGACGTGGCAGTGACTTCGAATCGCTCGCACCGGCGCTCGCACGGGCAAGACTCTTATCACTGAAGCATTTTTCGATATTAATTGCGGTTTGAGCGGCGACATAGCAGTCCAGCCATTTTTTTGCAGCAGGATCGCCTTGAGTTGCACGTATCCTCATATTTTTGACATAGGCGGGTTGACGTCTGGTCTTCGACCATTCCTCTGCCCAACGCTTTGCGTTCAGCGCAATTGTTGCTGGAGCTGATGAAACCTGGGCGTCATAACGCATTTTCTACTGTACCTCCGCTAGTGGTGTTTGTCCTACGTAGAAGAGGCTAGAGCCGTCATACCTAGAGAGATAATGGATGGACCTATGATTGGTTATGGGAATGAAATTTCTGAATTTAGATAGATCTATCCGTGGCGACCCATGGAAATCGCCGTGCCTGTATTGTTAATCTCTAGCCCCAGATAGAAAGAGGCTCCGAAAGCTTTGGCATAGCAGGTGGATAGAGCCCTGGGGGATAGGGAACACTAAAGTCTCCCAACTCCCATCGGGCTCGTACATCACGAGCCTTGCAAAATAGTTCTTTTAAAAAGTTTATAAATTCAATTCTTAAACTTCTCTTTTCACACAAGCACCACATGCGCTTTCCTGCCCTAGAGGATTGACGAGTGAGGTCAAATGCCTGATTGCGCAGCACTTTAGCTCCAATTACTTGCTTCTTTTCAAGGGCTCGCTTCTTTTGAGCTCGCTCTTCTACCTTTTCAATCCTTTCTATTATTTTATTGTTAATCTGCTCTTGCTCCTCTTTAGACTTGATTCCAAAAGCTTCAAGCCAAGCATTGGGGCTTATTGTAAAATCATGCGATTGCTTGCTTTGCCCAAGAACCCTCTGAGCTTCTCTTGTATAACCATTTAAGTTATGGGCATCTTTAGGCAATAACTTGAAATCATTTCTTTTTAATCGCTTCCAGGTCTTTTTGTATTCACCCTTTACAAACATCTTCCAGCTAGAAACTCCAGGATAAAGATTGATGCTCTCTTCCAGGTTGTCTTTAGAGGGATTTGAGTACATGTAGACCATTACCATTAGAGCCCTGGGTAGAGTTAAAACAATTGGGTCATCGAAAGACTCACACCATATAGTGCGCTTCCTTCTTCCTAATATGCGATTAAGCATGTGGGCGCTTTCGGTCTTAAAACATCTAACAAATCCAGGGATATCATTCGGGTTATCCACTACTATGAGAATATGAACATGGGTGGCTTCTACTAAAAATCCACTTATAGTCACTGGGTGTAGGAACTGAGCCCTTGCAAGGCAACTCTTTATGATTGCCTCACATAGAGGGTTGCAAAGAAGCAAAAGCC
>JAAZON010000603.1 GCA_012797725.1 SAR324 cluster bacterium
CTGGTCAGTATCTTAGCAAGAAAGGCTAACCCTCTTAGCTGGCATAGCTAGAAGCGTAATTCCTCATTAGGTGTGTGTGGGGGGCAATAGCAAATACTTGTAATACGAAAGAGCCAGGAAATCCGCTATAACTAGACAGCAACAAAAATGAGGGGCCTAGAGCCGCGGCAAGTACTGAAAACATTCTTGTGCCCTTGAAGAAAAAGAGTGGCTGCCAAAAAGAAGAGGCATTAGCCCGTGCGCTTCAAGGCTACGTTTTCTCCTTCGTCTTTGTCCTTCGTAGCCTCGGCGAAGGAGGAAAGCTGTGGGGCCGCAAAGGCCTGGGCTAATGCATTTTCTTTTAGCGAGTTCTACTTTTCTTCAAAGGCTCTGAAAATGGGTTCAATAATTGCTATGTGGTCTGACTGGGCGGTTGAACGGGCACGATTAATCTTGGTTTTGCCAAATCTCAATTGCACCTTGCTTCACCCACACTTGTTGAGCAATTACGCATAAGCGTACTAAAATCTTGAATAATTTGCGTTTTCAAAAGCCACATGATAAATTTTTACCCGATTACACACCCGAGAAACTAGTCTTGGTGACAGTTTTCTGCCTTTGTATTTAAGGCAATTTCTGTCGTGGAAGCTCGGGGAGGCTAAACTAAGACGGAGAATTTAATAATGGATGAGAATAAAACTCCTTCCCCGGAAGAGCTTGGGGAAGTAAAAATCGACGAAGTTCAAGGCGCTGAAGTTTCAGCTGAAACTCAAGAGGCAAAAATAAATCAAAAATCGTATCAGGATATCCTTGAGCCGGTAGAAGTGTCCATTAAGACACTTCTGGACGCAGGTGCGCATTATGGTCATCAATCGAGCAGGTGGAATCCAAAGATGCTGCAGTACATTTACTCGATTAAAAATGGAATCCACATTATAAATCTCGATCATACTTTGAAGGCTTGGGAACGAGCCAGAAAATATATCGTGGATAGGGTAAGCATGGGAGGGAACGTCCTGTTTGTAGGAACCAAGCTTCAATGCAAGGATATTGTAAAAGAAGAAGCTCTTCGATCTGGCTCATATTACATCACCTCACGATGGTTGGGTGGGACCTTAACCAATTTCGAGACTTTGAAGAATTCAATAAGTCGAATGAAGAAGCTTGAAGAACTTTACGCAAATTCACAAAAAGAGGATTCGGGCGTCAAGCTCAATAAAAAAGAGCGTTTAGGAATTCAACGACAGCTTGAAAAGCTCGAAGCCAATCTTGGTGGAATTAGAACAATGAAAAAGATCCCTGAGTTGGTATTTGTAACAGACATTCAAAAAGATGACATTGCTGTTGCAGAAGCCAAAAAACTTCGAGTTCCTATTATCGCGCTTGTAGATAGTAACGTGGATCCTGAGCTAATCGATTTCCCGATTCCATCTAATGATGATTCATCCCGGTGTTTGCGGTTGTTTGCTGGCGCCATAGCGGACGCAATCATTGAAGGAAAGAAGATTTACGAATCTCGAACAATGAAAGTTGAAAGCATTGTGAGTGGATCTGTAGGCAAGGAAGGGGCTTATCATCGCAGGGAGACAAGAACTCCAGTAGATGGAGCTCCCGCAGCTTAAAGGAGGCCAGGGCACCTCAGTCAAAGCTTTTTTTGAGACTTAGTGCCCCTTGGCTTCAAAACTGAAAAGAGGATTTCTGATTTTTTAAGAAGGAGTAGTAAATGGGTGAGATTTCAGCAGGATTGGTAAAACAACTAAGAGAAATGACCGGTGCGGGCATGATGGACTGCAAGGCTGCGCTTCAAGAGGCCAATGGGTCTTTTGATGCTGCGATAGAAGTTCTGAGAAAAAAAGGGCTAAAAAATATTGATAAGAGAGCCTCTAAGGTGGCAGCTGAAGGTGTGATGGGTGTTTATAGTCATCCAGGAGACCAAATTGTGGCAGTTGTCGAGCTAAACTGCGAGACAGATTTCGTAGCGCGTAATCCAGATTTTCGTGAGCGTGCTCGAGAGTTAGCCATGCAGGTTGCCGCAATGCGACCTCGTTACCTGTCACGCGAGAGTGTTCCTCAAGAAGTTATTGAAAAGGAGAAGGAGATTGCACTTGAGCAATTAAATGAATCTCAAAAGAAGAACGCCGATAAAATAATTCCAGGCAAGTTGGAGAAGTTTTATGAAGATACAGTTCTTCTTTGCCAGGCCTTCATTAAAGACGACAGTGGTAAAAAGACTGTTCAGGATATTATTGGAGAACTTAGTGTTCAATGTGGCGAAAAGATAACTATTGGTAGATTCCAACGTTTTGAGGTGGGTGAGGGAGTTGAAAAATCAACCATGGACTTTGCAGCAGAGGTTGCGTCTATGGTCAGTAATTAAAGAAAAGGAGCACCATGGTGCGAGAAGCGCTTAGATACCGTCGAGCTGTCCTTAAGTTGAGTGGTGAGATACTTGCTGGTGGCAAGGGCTTCGGTATTGACTCACAGGTCATTGGGGCTTTGGCTAATGAAATCAAATCTGTGTATTCGCTGGGGCTCGAATTGGGTATTGTGATTGGTGCGGGAAACATTTTTAGAGGGATTCAAGGGGTTGCTGCCGGCCTGGATAGAGCTTCTGGTGACTATATGGGAATGTTGGGTACTGCCATTAATGCATTGGCCCTTCAAGATGCGTTGGATAATAAGGGAGTTGACACTAGAGTCGTATCCGCAATAGAGATGCGACAAATTGCCGAGCCTTATATCAGACGTCGTGTTACTCGGCATCTGGAGAAGGGAAGAGTTGTCATCTTTGCTTGTGGGACTGGAAATCCTTACTTTACTACCGATACAGCGGCGAGCCTTAGAGCAATGGAAATTGAAGCTGAGGTGCTGCTTAAGGGCACTAAGGTGGATCGAATCTATGACAGCGATCCAAGCAAGAATGCGGAAGCAAAGCCTTTTAAAGCTCTGAGTTTCATGGATGTACTACAGAGGGGTCTAAAGGTAATGGATGCTGCAGCGATATCCCTCTGTATGGACAATAATTTACCCCTGGTGGTGTTTGATATTGGTGGCGAAGGTAACCTCAAAAGAGTCGTAACTGGTGAAGAAGTTGGAACTTGCGTGCGAAATGATCTAGATTTGGAATTTCATTCAAC
>JAAZON010000604.1 GCA_012797725.1 SAR324 cluster bacterium
GGGGGAGCTTAGAATTGGGAACTCTGATATTGGTATGGCCGTTCAGCCAAATAATCAGGGTGCTATTCCATTTATCAATTGTAGAGATACATCCCTTGATCCTAACAGTGCTTCCGTTGAGGTGACGAATTATAATCTAAGACACAGGGAAGGCCCAATTAGTGGGAAACTAGACGGGGACGGACGCTATTTTTCGTTTAGGAGGGCTTCTGCTCTTAGGAATTTTGTGACTTTTGATCCCGGTGAAGAAGTTTCAATTTCTCTAAGTCGGAAGAAAGTCAAGGTTCATGACGATTGCCTGGTTCTAATCCTTGAAAGCGATAAGAGACAAATTGTGATTGAAGTGCCTGTCAAGCCTTCGTACTCGAGGATGGATGTTGATTATCGTGCCCATAGAGTAGTTTCATCAGTATTACCTAAGACGGAAGTAAAAGCATCCATTCCTGAATATCTAAGATCTGCGGCAGTCTTGTTGCCTTTAGACGAAATGGTTGGATTTCCATCGCTAAATAGAGCTATTTCGTGCTCGTCTTAAATGAAGCTTTCTATTCCACCCGTCTTGCTAAACATTACATGGGATATCAACGAAGTGAGTTTCTATTTTGAATTTTTTAGAAAGAAGCTTCAAGAGATTCTCCACACCAAGCTTCTCGGTATTGTAATGACCTGCGTTTATAAGGTTCATTCCACATTCTTCAACTCCTCGTACGACATATTCCTGTATGTCCCCACATAGAAGGGTGTCGGCACCAGCCACAAATGCGCCCTCATATGAGGGGGATGCTCCTCCAGAAATAACGCATACTTTTCTGATCATCTTCGGACCGTAATCCAATATCATTGACTGTGTTTTGAGAAGCATGTTCACTTTGCGTAAGAAATCATCGCGTTTGAGTGCTCTGTTCAGCTCACCAATGAAGCCCACATCGTATGGTTTTAGGTTTTTTAGGCCAAGCAATCTGCATAGGCTAGCATTGTTACCAATTTGAGGATGCGCATCTAAGGGAAGATGAAAGCCGCACAAGTTTAAGTCATTCTCTAGAATAGTTTTCAAGCGTAATTTGGTTACTCCTCTTATGACAGGCGGCTGCGGAATGGAATTGCCAAAGAAACCATGGTGAACAATTAACATCTGAGCTTTTAACCTTAGCGCTTCTTCGATTAGACGCGTTGAGATGCTTACTCCACCCACAATTCTCTGGACTTCAGATTTTCCCTCGACTTGAAGTCCATTATGACAGTAGTCATTAAAATTTTTTGTTCGTAGATATTCTTCGCAGAAATGAATAATCTTATCTCTAAACATGGAGCCCTGATCCGATCTTGGAAAATTGTTATTAATTACGGTACTAAAATTATCTCTGTTTAGGAACAGATCGCCCACGGCTTTTCAGAAATTTGATCCCGAGGCTAACATCGATTTCGACTGATTCGCTGGGGAAGCTATCAGATGCAAACGCAAATAAATCTATGCGGACACCATGCCTTGTTAGGCTTCCATTTGGAGTATCGATCGTCTGTTTCACAAGAGCATAGGTTCTGTAGGCACCAGAAGGTTCCCTGTCTATGATTCCCTCCATAGCCTTTCTTATTAACTCCACTTGTTCAGAGACGTTTGTATGTTCGGTAATATTATTCCTAGTTTGTCCTGTGGGAATATCCAGCGATGAAAGGGAGGCACCCTCTGATCCCGTAGCTTCTTCATCTGGAGTGTTTGAATTTTCTGGGCCGAATTCCATACACATATTGACTAATATTCATTCAAGACTTTCTGATTCTAACATTAAATGCTCCAATAAGCTAATTTCTGAAGCTAAATATTCTTAGGAAAGGAGTTTATTGCTGCTTAAGCGAGTCTGATTCAGAGATCGCAACATACGAGATCTCTTGAGGTTCTTCGCGGGAGCTTGGGGTATTGCCCAGGACCTGTTGAAGGGCTCTTCTTTTTTGGAGTAAGTCTTTAAGTTCCTTTGCTCCTTGATGGGACGGGAAAGAAGTTAGTAACTTATCACAGATATCAGCAGCCAGCTCGTATCTGTTGAGTTTATATAAGCAGCCCGCATAACAGTATTGCATATCAGTATTCTCAGGGAACTCGCTTACATAATTTCTCAGAATGGGTTCAAGTTCTTTGAAATTTCCGAGACTGTGTGCACATGTAACTAATTTGTTAATTGAAATAAGGTGGTATGGTTCTTCTATAAGAGCTTCTACGAATAAATCATGAGCCTTGTTCAAATTGCCTTCTTCCATATAGCACATTCCCAAACCACTCAGTGAGCGTGCGTCATTGGGAGAGAGCCTTAAGGCCTCTTCGAATAATTCTTTGGCTTGTGCCTCATTTCCCTCGGCCATATAAAGTGCGGCTTGAGAGCTTAAGGAGCGTTCATGAAAGTTGCTCATTTGTTGTGCTCTATGGAATAAATCATGTGCGAGCTCGAAGTTTCCCTCTTTTGCAGCTAGTTCACCTTTTTCAACCGTACTTTGATAATCCGGATAAATAGATGCCATATCATAGAGACCATCAAGCTCAAAAGCCTTGGTATCTGTTTTTTTACCAATTGCAGATCCTTTGATTTTTGAGGGTGTGAAACCGAATTGTTTATAGATGGCGAGTAATTTTTGACCTATCTTTGCCCAGTTGTAATTTTCGCAATAAGCATTTGCCCGTCTCTTGATCTCCTCTCTAAGGGGGTCGTTCGAGAGAAGCAATTCAACTGCAAGTTCTGGGGGATATCCCCCCGTGATGTGAAAGACTGCATCTTCAAAGCACATAAATGGCGGAGCAAGAGATGTTACAACCACAGCGCGAGCCCCAATCGCAAGGGCGCAGGCTCCTGAAGCTTCAAAATAATTCGAGCGATAATTCATCATCACAATATCGGATGCGGCTAGATATTCCATGACCTCTTCGTCATCCAGAAAGCGATCGAGGAATTTTATTTGTTCTGAAACATTTATTTTTCTTGCGAAATCCTTAAGAGCAAGCAAATATTCCATGCTACTAGGATCGGATTCGTTGCTTCTGCCAGCAATAATCCCAAGGGCATCGATTCCTTTTTGTCTTAGGTGAGCAACCGCCTCAATCATGCCCTCCATGCCTTTATGAGCTTGTACAAAACCAAAGCAGGTGATTATTTTCTTTTCGGTTGGAAGTGAGTATTTCTTTCTTAATGCAATTTTCTCTTTATCGCTCCTCTCGGGACGTACATCAACTCCATGGGGAAGAACATAGGTGCTTTCAGCTTTAGCCCCGTTTGCAACAGCTTCCATGCGATTCTCTTTGGTATGAACAATAACGCCGTCCGAGGTTTGCACTAGGTATTGCAAATTTTGATCGAGAGTGAAGGTATTATGTAAATGTGCTAAGACGACGATCCCCTTTTCTTGTAGTTCTTTGAGGAATTGAGCAAAAAGCGGTTCTGGGAAAAATCGTGATTGGCAATTTAAATGAAGTAGTTTTATGTTGTACTTGTCGATTGCTAGCAGAAGCCTCGAGAAGTCACTGCTTCCACGTTTCCAACATCTTTCTACAAAGGGTTCATCCGGGGCAGTAGGGGGTTGCTCGATGTCTTCAGCTAAAACCACGTAAGTTCCTTCTGGTAACTTGGTTGCAAGATATTTCCCGTAAGTTGCAAGTCCACACTGCTGGTTCCAGGTGGAAAGGAAGCCAATTAACCCATTGTGCTTTGAATGGGACTTTGGAGTAGAGCCCTCACAAAGGGCAGTGACTTTTTCTACTACACGCTCCCATGTGAAAGTCTTTCTTGCGAAGCTCAAAGCTTCTTTAGACATATCTTTAAGGCGCTCTGGATTTGAAAGAAGCTCAGCAAGGGATTTTGTCAGGGCGTCCTCGCTAATTTCATCCACCAAGAGCCCTGTTTTCCCTGGAAGCATCCCTTCTCCGAGGCCCCCAACATTGAAGGCAAGCACAGGGCACCCTGTAACTTGTGCCTCAAGTGATACTAACGGAAAGGGATCGAACCAAATGGATGGAATCACGCAGATGCCTGCTTCCTGGTAGGCTTTAGCAATGCTTGCCTGGGGAGTTTTCCCATGGAAATGAATGCCAGGTAAGAGCCTTTCAATTTCCTGTTCATCAAAGAGTTTTTCTCGTCCCCAAAGATCGGCGCTTCCATATACATCAAGCTTGAGTTCTGGGAACTGATTCTTCAGTCGAGCAAATGAATTTATTAAGAGGTGAATTCCTTTGTCTTGAATTAATGCACCAACAAAGATAAGGCGTTTGTAATCTCTCTTCTCAGGATCAGCAGCTTGAAAAAGATCGAGATCTGCTCCGTTATGAATAACTGTGATCTTCGCAGGATCAGCACCTGCTGCCGTGAAGACTCGAGCCTGTGCATGAGATACGCATAAGATGTGATCTGCAATTTGACACAAAATCTCAGGTTTAATTCCAGTGTCGCTTCCTGCTCTATCATGCGTAATAAGAGTGCGTGACACACATTGGCTTTCGTCCTTAGAGACGAACAAAGGCAGTGCCCGACCTGCACTGATAAGATGATATGAGCCAAGCTCACGAGCCCTAGTGATTATTTTGTTCACATCGAAGTTTGGACCCAGATCCCAGAATTCAACCCCATCGGCTGTAGTTTCGCTACTGTCTAAGATGCCAGCGACAACAACCCTTCTACCAGTTTTGGCCAAGTAACGAGCCAGAAAAAGCGTTGCCATTTCAGCTCCACTATTTATGCCATGAACGCGGAGGGTGTGATCTTTGTGTATGAGTAAATAGCAATTAGAAGGCAGCACTTCGAATCCTTTATAAAAAAGTAGTATAATTTGGATGCAGTTATGCGTGTGAAAGTCGCGATTTTAAAAACAGACTACTCGGGGACTTAAGGAGCAATACTTGGATTGCTGAAGCAATCCAAGAGTTACTTTAAGTTCCAGAATTTATTATCTACTTCTTAACTAACTTGCCGCCAATTAATGCCCATTCTTCAACTTCGCCTTTGGCATTTCTTATCCGAATTGTACCTTCGTTGTTTGGGTCTTCGCGTTTTTGACCTGAAAGCAAATCATGGAAAGTCAGAGATCCAGTTGTTCCTGCTGTTTGGCCAGTGTCGGTAGCACCACGAAGATGCAGGACTATCTGCCCAGTTGTAGATGCAAGGCTAATTTTTTGCGCATCCTTCTAAGAAACGAGTAGGGTAACTGTAGTTGGTACTACCGCTGCCGTTCCAACGTTTTGCCCTTCCACTTGACGCTCAGCCGAGAGGATTTTCGCATTTTGAACTAGTAACGTTGCTGTTTGTTCGCCGGTTATATTTGAGACCCAATGCACATCTACATTAGCGCCGGGGTTGGCCCATCCTTCAACAGCACTTGTTGCGTTAACATTTATTGTGACCGCACGGAAACCTACTGGGATTTTTGCTGATACTTGATTTGGAGGCCGAACGGCGGTAAAGAGATCTTTTACTAAGGGCTGATTGGCAGCAAGGATTGAGCGAGGGTAGAGATTTCGGATTTCCTCGAAGGAACGAACAGCATCTTCCGAAACAGACATGGCTGGTTTTTCAATCATCTTGAACATCTGAGGATCTAGGCTTTTCCCTGCCTCAATTTCTTGAACAGGCACAAGAACATTAGCCATAGGAACAGGAGCCTCTTTTGCTGGCTCAGTTACGACAACTACTCGCTCTTTGACTTCCGATTTTGCTTTGCTTGTTTCCTTTAAAAGTATTGCCACAAGCATTACAAAAACAAGTACGAAGGCTAGTGATGCTAATGCAAGGACTGCATTTTTATTCTTTCTTTTTGTCCTGCCACCGAAGGAGCCTTTCTTAAGTCCTGCAATGTCAAAATCTGTGTCAGAGGTCTTCCAATCTTTTGTTGATATAGCCATTATAAACCCTCTTAGAAACCCTGATGAGAACGAGATCCTTTTCCAAGATCCACCAACCTACATCTATCTGTTCTGCTCATGTCCAATAATGCTTCAGTAAAATTCGGCATTTTCACAAATTTACTTAATGATTTAAGAATTATTAGCATTTCTTAAGTTCTGCAAAGCAAATAAGCAGTCAAATCAATTAATTATAAAACCACGCTTTAGGTCAATGCTAAAGCATTGACCTGTTTTTCCCATCTCATACTGCATATTTAGACAAAGTCGACTTTAATTCCTTCGTCTTCTTCCCGAGTTGGTACAGTTTCTCTGCAAAGCGAGACGCCTCCTGTCTTTCCTCAATAGAATAAGTGACTTTGTTCAATTCCTCATGCTGCTTTTGATGAAGCTCTTCGCTTAATTCAAAGTCAATTTGACCGAGTAATTCTGTAATTGTTTTTAGCTCATCGATAACAGAACTTGGAATTCCGGAACTTCTCAATGGTGATTCTAAGTTGTTCAAGTGTTCCAAGCTTTCATAGGCATAATAACGGCAAGCTTTAAACGTCTTGTTTAAGCCACTTGCCAACTCGTCCATGTCTCGCGCTACTTCCTTCATCTCTAAGGCAAGAACATTGAAACATTTGCCCTGTTGGCCTGCTCGCACTGCCTCAAGAGAGGCGTTCAAGGCCAGCGTTGCTGTTCGACTACTTGCTTCTCTAAGTCCTCGACTGAATACCTGCAGTTCTTGATTATGACTAATTAAAGCGTGAAGAGGCTCTCTTAATTGAGACAGTCCTGAGTTGTAGACTTTATCATTGCCAATTTCTGGTGAAGGGCCATTAAGTGTTCGCAATTTATCAAGTAGGCTTGATGAGAGCTTATAAGCTTGTGATATATTGGCACTTAGCCTGTTTTCCGAGGGCTGCTCCTCCAGGTTCTTCTTCGCATTCAAGCGCTTTTCATTTTCTTGAATCAGAAGCTGCTTTAATTCATCACAGTCAAGTCGAATTGCTTCACTCTGTTGAGATAGTGAAGAAATAGTGCTTCGGAACTCTGAGAAGGCACTTTGAATTGCACCTGCAATTTTTCCAACCAGATCATCGCTCTTTATTGAAATCTCAGCATTAAGATTGCCTTCCCGGAAGGAGTCCAAGTCTGAGAGCAGGATTCGAAGGCGAGACATGAGCTCTTCTGATGTATTGATATCTTTGTCTGTGCTAACACCATCATCGCTGGTTGGGCTTGATGTTTGACTAGGCTGTGCTTGTGAGGAAGAAAAAGTTTTTGTGGTTTGTGATTCTATTAGTTTTTGCTCGATTAGATCTCTGAACATCCTTGCATTTTCAATCTCCTCCTTGCTTTCATCAGGGTTCTCCGTATTTACTCGTTGAAACTTCGAAGATCCATTTATAAATGCTTCTATGAAGGGTGAAACAAGACGAACTATGCTTTTAATTGTATTGTCATTTAGCCCCATATTCATAAGCACTGCCTCTGCATACTCAATCATGAGATCGGTATGCTCAAGGCTTAAATTTGTTGGGGCATCGCTTGTTATGATATCCCAATAATCAAGCGGCGGTCGGCCACCTAGAATTATCGCAAGAAACTCTTTTTGTGCTGTTTTCAATCCTTCGAGTTCACGTCCTTCAAAGAACTCTTTGAGCATAGGCTCTGAGATAATAGCATGGTAAAATTGTTCCACAAACAAATGGATGCCGCTATCTTCTCCAATTTGTTTATAGAGAGAAGAAGGAGTGCCATCATATCCTTCAGTTTCCAGTGTCTCACCAATTAGCTCATCTTGTGCAGCGTCGTTTTCAGATGTCATGACTTTGCTTCTTTAGTTTTCAGATTAAATACAGACAACTTAACGTCTAGTCTCAGTAAAGATGTTTTTTCCCTCCCGTGCTTTAAGGCTGTTATCCTATTTAAGCTTTGCTGAAAGGATTTGAGGCTTAAAAGCAAGGGTGGAAAAAAGACTGCTCCCCCTAATGATTTTGATGATTCTCTTAGATATTTAGCTTCAAAAAAGAGCTCAGCATATTGATAAAGCTTAGTCGCTGAATTCATTGATTGATCTAGAGCGTTCTCCCTTTTTTTTCTGTCCTCTGCTGCACGGCCTGTCAAGTCCTGAATACTGTCTGCAATTAGTAGTAGGATAAGGGGGGTCTAGGGGGATATCCACATGTTGATAATTCCGTATTGGTTTTTGGGGGCAAGGATAGAGACTTGAACGTCATTGCAAGCACCGAGCCGTAGCGAGGGGCCTGGCAATCTCATGTATGAGTACTTCATGAGATTGTCACGGGCACTATGTGCCCTCGCAATGACTTAAACGCCTACATAAACCCTGCACCAATCATTCTTTGTCAAAGATCATTGGCGCAGGGTTTATCTTACAACATCTCTGAAGCAGAAACGAAATCCCGCAGATTCTCCAGAGCTTTATTAGCGAAGCTAATTCTTTTTTCTTCCTTTGATTGTCCCTTCGCTCTTGGGCTTGTTCCATAGCTTTCAATTAGGCCAAAGCTAATATTCATTGGCTGAAAATCTTTTCTTTCTGGATTGCTAATGTATGAGAGCAGAGCTCCAATAGCACATTCTTTTGGAAAGCTTATAAGCTCCTTGCCTGA
>JAAZON010000605.1 GCA_012797725.1 SAR324 cluster bacterium
CAGACGAAATGTTGCTTTTCAAGATATTGCATGGGAGGCGGTGCTTGAGTCGTTGAGAGCGAGTGCACATCTTTCAAATAAAGATTGTGAATATGTATTGGCTCGCTTCATCAGAAAACTCAAAACTCCATTCAACGTTCAATGGTTAACTAAAAAATCTCTTTCGCTTGAAGAGCATGAAGTATTACTAGCTATGAGTGAAGTCATTGGTGCGGATTTTTTTACCATTACTTTAGAAAGAGACATAAACATATCTCTGCTTGAACCTAAGTATCATGCTGAAATTGAGCTAGCCCCTTTTGTCAAAGACTCAGCATCTGATGAGTTTAGGGGAAGAGTAACGGCTAAATATGGATTATCCTTGTTTGGTTATTGCATTAAGATTACTGGAGTCTTTCAGGCAATATTATTCTATTTATTGATATTGGTGACAGGTGCGCTGCTGTATGCGCTCCTGATAGGAATTCTTTTATATGCCATTGCCGTTGTCATTCTTTTTATTGCAGATCCAGGGCTTATGACCATCGCGGCAATACATCATCCCTCAATGCTGCTTGTGGTGCTCTGCCTTTTAGTCGCGTTGGCTGGTTTGTCTGGGGAGGCATTCCGAAATATAATCCACGTTCTGAGAAGCAAAGTATTTTGGAAAGTCAAAATCTAGCACCATGGCAAGTAGATTTGATATACCAGATTTCTATCATTCACCTATTGTATCATCCTTAAAGCGTATTCGAAGGCAGAATGATCAGCGGAAGAAGGATCTGAATCCTACAATTATCGATCTTGGTTTCATACGTTTCAAAATTGCTCGGCATTTTGGTTTTTGTTTTGGTGTGCAAAATGCGATTGAAATAGCCTTTAAGGCGATTCGAGAGCAAAAAGGTAGACGTATTTTTTTGTTGAGTGAAATGATTCATAACCCAGCTGTAAACAGTGATTTGCAGAACATGGGTGTTCGCTTCATTTTTACGCCGGATGGCATGCAGCAGGTTCCTTTCGAGAGCTTAAGTTCAGAAGATGTTGTTATAGTACCAGCTTTTGGAACAACTGTTGAAATGATGAAAGCATTGGCAGACAGGGGAATAAACCCTATGGCATACAATACCACATGTCCTTTCGTCGAGAAGGTCTGGAATCGTTCAAAAGAGCTTGGAGAAAGAGGTTTTACTATTGTAATTCACGGGAAGGACTTTCATGAAGAAACTAAAGCCACATTTTCTCATGCTCGATTGTATGGCTCTAGTATAATAATACGAAACATGGAGGAAGCCTTAGTCTTGGCACAGTATATAAGAAGAGAGAAAGAGCCTTCTATGTTTTTTGAAGATTTTGCTGGCCGCTACTCGGTCGACTTAAATCCAGAAAGAGATCTTGCAAGAATTGGAATTGTGAATCAGACAACAATGCTTGCTGGGGAGACCCAAGCAATTAGTGATCTTTTGAAGGAAGTGATGCGAAGCCATTATGGGGACTCAAGTTTGAACGAACACTTTGCCGATACTCACGATACTCTCTGTTATGCGACTTCAGAGAATCAAAAATCCGTGCAAACTCTGATTGAATCAGGTGGGGCGCTTGCTTTGGTGATCGGAGGCTATAATTCTTCTAATACAACTCACTTAGCTAAGCTTTGCGCTAAAAATTGTCCTACTTATCACATTAAGGATGCAGGCGATCTTATTTCTGAAAAACGAATTCGCCATAGGCAACAATCGACTGGAGAAGTGGTGGAGACAAAGAACTGGCTTCCAGAGGGCATTAATCCAATAGATATTCTAATTACAGCCGGTGCTAGTTCTCCAGACTCGCTCGTTGACGAATGCTTGAATCGAGTGGCCACCCTTACTGGCCTTGAAAAGAGACTGCGGGACTTAAGCTTCAAATAGCAAATTCATAAAACTGCTTGGCCCAGGAAAGCCATCGCCTTATTGGAAGGCTGAACGGGTACCAAAAATAGTATCTGAGTGACAAAATCTGTCATTACGCTCTAAAGCTGCAAAAACAAGCATCTTGGCTACTAGTAGAAAGCAGTTTTCAACAACCATTGTGACATCGGCGAAATCGAGCGTTTTTGCCTAAATTACTCAATAAGTTGGAAAAGGTTGAGAGATGGAGGACGGAGCTTCTGCCGAGCCTTGTCAGAGCCAACTTTGCTAAGAAATCATTTAGGGCTTTCTCCTGCCCATGGCTTCTGGCACATGCTTTGCAAAATATTCGTCTATTAATGAACCCGAAATTTTTCAATCTTTTCTGAAATTAGATGATATGGGAGATTTAGCTAAGGATCTTTAGGTGGGGATAGAGAAGGGGTATGTGCAAGAAAAAGACAACAAACAGGCAGGACATGACGCATTCAGAGCAAGGTTTCACCTTAATTGAGCTTATGGTCATTGTGATGCTCATAGGTATCCTATCTTATTTGTCACTTGTAGCATTTGAGTTGTATAGAGCAAATGCTGCATACGCGAGTGTGGAGTCAACCCTGCATTCTGCAACTGTTGCAGCCGAAGCTAGCCAATCTGATCCTAATAATCTCCCTCCTCCTCTTGGTTGGTACATGCAAATGGGCCCAGGGGCTATTACAGACCCGGCAGCAGCTTCATATCTGGTCGGACTGAAACTGCCTAGACAAACAAGAATAGTTGCTTCCTATGATCCTAATTGTGTGGACGCAGGATGCCTGTCAGATTTTGTGGAGATATGGCACTGCCTAGCTAACGAAACTGCTTTTTGGGTTCGATGGGGCGACGGTTTTTCTTGGACTTTTAGGAACGTTCCTGGGGGTGGTTGCTAAAAGCTTTGACGACAATGCAAAATGACATGCATGGGCATTTTTATTTATAAGCCCTACCTATTGTTGTAGTCGTTTCGTACTCTCACTCTATGCCACCCACTTAACTATTTGACTTAGTTTTTTCTGCTCACTGTAGTCTGCTCAATATCTTTCGGCCTTCTGCTTCTTTGGCCTAACTGCTTCCGAAGACTGCTTTTCTAATTTTGCTGACACTAGAGCGAAGGAGATAGAGCAAGATCGCAATAGGGGTGTTCCAATGAAAAACTCTGAGAAGTATAGTGGATTGCAAGGCTTGAATCCATATGTTGGAATAAGCTCAGCATGGGTCAATAGACGTCTTTTCTTCGTTAGAAATATTAAAAAAGGAGGACGATTGGCTTTCTTAGGCCTTTATTAATTGTAAACGTTGGTGAGTCAGCTATGAGTCGTATCGAAGTTTGTGGTTTTGCGAATGCCATTTTAGATGTTCTTGTAAAAATTGACGACGATCTTTTCAATGCCTTAGGTCTTGAAAAGGGAACTATGCGCCTCGTGGATGAAGCGGAGCAGAAATCTCTGCTCGCAGCCTGCTCGAAATTCCCCTCCCAAAAGGTTAGCGGTGGTTCGGTTGCAAACTCAATCATTGCATGCGCCCAGTTAGGTGCAAAGGCCGGCCTAATAGGTCGAATGGGAGACGATGAAAATGGGCGATTTTATAAAGCCGAGTGCGAGAGTCTTGGAATAAAGATGCCCAACGCGTTAAGCCCTGGCGAAACGACAGGGACTTGTTTGAGCATTATTACTCCTGATGCAGAAAGAACGATGAGGACAAGTCTTGGAGCTGCCAAGGCACTTGGTGAAGATAACTTGCCACTGGATGTGATTTTTTCTTCTGACTGGCTCTTTATAGAAGGGTATGTCATCTCGAATGGTTTAAAAGTCAGAGAAGTGCTTAGAAAACTACTCGCAGAGGCAAAGACGAAACACCTCAAGATTGCATTTACTGTATCAGAAAGTTGGGTGGTGAATTCATTCAGAGATATCGTGGAAGACATAGTCTCACAATCGGATTTAGTATTCTGTAACGCTTCAGAAGCTTGTGCCTTGACAGGAGAGACGTCCGAGGAATCTGCTTTTGAACTCTTGTCTAGCAAGCTTCCTGGTGTGGCTGTGACCGCAGGAGAAAAAGGGGCCTTTGTATCTTGGAAAGGGGTCAAGGGCTTTGTTGAAGCTTTCCAGAGAGAGGCCGTGGATTTAACAGGTGCAGGAGACATGTTTGCAGGAGCTTTAATTTATGGAATATTAAGGAATGTCCCAATTCTTGAGGCTGCAAGAAAAGCCTGTTTCTTGGCTGGAGAGGTTATATCGGGAGTTGGCGCTAGATTGCAGACTGATATAAAGGTACTGTGGGAACAGTGTTCCTGATACATGAAGCAGATATATAGCAAGAAAACGGATCGGATCATACTGACAGCAAAGCTCGATCCTGAAAATATGAAGCTCTTCATAGATGTTGAGCGTATATCTGAAGAACCAATTGCCAGACAGGATTTGCTAGATATAATTAAAGATTTCGTGAAGCTCGATTTTGTGGAGATGGATGTTATCCAAGATATCGTCGAGCGGCTCAATGATCCTGAAGCCAAAGAGAAAATCGAAAGAGAGCGGCGCATTGCGAAGGGGAAACCCGCAGAGACGGGAGCGGATGGCAAGCTGTTGTTACTCGTGAAAGCTCTTACCGGTGAGATTGAAATGCTTCATGGCGAGGAGGGGGACGAGACCAAGGCTATAGTTGATTTCCGTAATATTCATCTCTTTGACAACATAGAAGTTGGGACAATTGTTGGTCGGATTTATGAACCGAAGGTTGGAGCTGATGGATACGACGCTCTGGGGAAAGCAATTCCTGGGAAAAAAGGGAATCCCTGCAAAATATCTTTGGATAAAACTCTGTCTACAAGGCCAGGACAGGCGTCAGGAGCTGAGTTTACTGAGGTCGTGGCTCAAGCTGAAGGTTATGTTCTTAGTGAGAGTGGTAGGCTGAGTATACAACCAGAACTTGTTATAAAGGGGAATCTTGATTACCACTCGGGTAATTTGGACTTTATAGGATCGGTTAAGATTCTTGGCGATGTCATGACTGGCTTCAGGGTTTCTGCGAAAGGAAATGTGGAAATTCGAGGTATGGTGCGAGGTGAGAATGTCCTATCTAGCCGTACCGGCGACATAGTCTGTTCTGGATATGTATATGGGGGCCCTGATTCCAAGATTGTAGCAGCGAAATCCTTTCATTCAGTTGTGATGCAAGAAGTTAATGCGGAGATAGGAGGGGATGCCTTTGTAAAGAAAGAAGTGGTTGATAGTTTGCTTCGAATCGGCGGTTCTCTCCATATTCCTGAAGGTGCCCTGATGGGTGGAGTTACCCATGTAGTGAAAGGCGTAGAAGCAAAGCGGCTGGGAAATGACGCAGGACAACGAACAGTGATCATTTTATGTCATTCAGTTGAGGCCACAATTGAATATGAACTGTTAGTAAACTCCATCGAAGATCATAACCGAGCGATTGAATTATTAAAATCACATTTAGGTCCCTTATTATCCAATCCCGAAAGAATACAATTCCTAAACGAAGAACTTAAAAGTAAAATGGAAAAATTCTTTCAAAAACTGAAAGCAGTTGCGAAGAGCCGTGAGGAATTATTACAGCGGCAAAGTCAGATGCTTCAGAAGGCATCAAACGACGTGATAAGGAGAGTGAATTACAAAAAGACACTTTATCCAGGTGTTGTTATTGTAGCTGGGCAGGTTCGCTATGAGGTTAAAGATGAGAAAAATGGACCTGGATCGATCGAGTTTGATCCAAGCAAGGGGGAGTTCGTTGAAGTTGAGTATAAAGAGCTTAGTCCAACATCGGTAGCGTCTAGTGCTCCAAAGGGTAAAGGCTAACATTCAAAAGATTTTTCAGAAATGATGAGGACAACGTATGTCAGTTGAAAACATAAAAAGAAAAGGTGATTCGGCGATATTGACGACTATAAAGAGCATTTCCAAGCAACGCATAGGAGTACTTGATGCTGGATTCTTAAGCCGGAGTGTCGGGTTACTAAATACGCCCCCAGCAGTCTGTCTTTCAGAAACCGCTTCTGTTCAGACTGCCATCAATTTAATGAGAGAGAGGCATATTGGATGTGTTTTGTTAGTCAACTCTGAGGGAAAGTTAACAGGAATGTTTAGTGAAAGAGACCTAATGGAGCGCATAATCTGCAGTGACTTAGATAGAAACGAGATCATAATCTCAGATTATATGACCAAAAACCCTGTTACAATTAATTTTACCGTGAGCCTTGCTTATGGCTTAAGCTTGATGGCTATGGGAGGCTTTCGACATTTGCCAGTGGTTGATAATGAAGGGGTGCCGCTCGGAGTCGTTTCTGTAAAAGATATCGTCAATTACATTACTGGCACTTTCATGGATGATGTATTGAATTTTGAAGTAGCGGTCTAATTAAAAATACGCTAAAGAAGATCAATTCAACCACTAAACAAAACATATCAGGTATTTTTATGGCAATTGAAAGTGAAGGCTTGAAGATTATAAAGAAAGAGCAAATGGGGCAACTTTCCCTTACCATCAAAGTTTCAAAGGATAAACTTAGTCTATACGTAGATTCAGCCATTACTCCGTCGAAAGATA
>JAAZON010000606.1 GCA_012797725.1 SAR324 cluster bacterium
CGTTAAGAATGAGATTATAGATAGCTTCCTAAATGCTATTGAGATGGCTGGCCTTGGAGTTGCTATCGTTGATGTGGATTGTTTTGCTCTGCAGAATGTCTTCGAGGTTAACTATCCGGAACTATTCGATAAAACAGTAGCT
Organism: SAR324 cluster bacterium; assembly: GCA_012797725.1. The sequence goes on from JAAZON010000606.1 coordinate 143, forward strand.
TTGGTGAACATAGGGCTTCGTTATTCCTCAATTAATATATGCAAAGGAGGCTCTTCACTGTTTACGGGAGATATTGCTGTTGGTGGCAAGGTGTTTACTGATGCAATAGCCGAAGTCTTCAGCCTTTCCTATGAAGAAGCGGAACGTTTAAAAGTTTCTGGTGATAAGACTAATCCACTTTATGATGCAGCGGTAGATATCCTTAGGAAAAACGTAGATCAAGTTGCGATTGAATTTAATAGGCAGTTGAGCTTTTTCTGGAATGCCTCTGGGTCTGATGAAGGGATAGATCATATTTTTGTAAATGGGGGAGGAGCTTGTACGCCTGGTCTTGTGGAAGAATTAGCAGACAAGACGGGCATTGAGTGTGAAGTTATTGACCCATTTAGAACCATAGAGATATCTTCCTCATTGGATGCGAACTATGTGAAAAGCGTGGCACCCCTAATGGGAATCTGCGTGGGTCTTGCGATGCGAGAACCATCTGACAAAATTATACCTATAGCGTTGTGATGAGATGATTAAGATTAATTTGCTTGGTGCAGAGACATCAACAGATACGTCGGGGACGCTTCAGATATTTTTATATCTGCTTTCATTGGTAGCCACCGTTATTGTTTGTTTTGTTATATACAGTTTTGACAGCTCGGCAGTTGCAAAACTGGAAAAGGAGAACGCAAATCTGCAGGGTCAGTTAGATAAGCTAAAAGAGCAAACGAAAGAAGTTAGGGATCTTGAAACAAGGCGCCAAGAACTCCGCAGGATAGCAGGAGCAATCGGTAAGCTGAAAGTGATACAAGTGGGCCCTGTTAAAATATTATCTGCTATTAATGAAGCTCTGCCTGCAAAGGTTTGGATACGGGAAATATCGGACAAGGATGGAGAAGTAATAATTAATGGAATTGCATTGGATGACTTTTCCGTTTCTAGTTTCCTAAAAAATCTATCGAGTGTTGATATATTCAAGAGTGTTGATTTAGAACTGAGTGCTTCAACTAATCTTTTGCAGGTTGCAGCCTTTAATGCTTTTGAATCTTCATTGCTTCGTTATGTAATTCCGGTTGAAGAGAAAAAGGCACTTTTGTCCCAAATTAAGAAGGAAGCGGAAAAGCAAGGATTGAGAGCGGCTGAAGAACAGCCTCATATTGATAAGTGGAAACAAGCAGCAAATTCTGCAAACTCCAGAGGAAGAGGTTCAGGTGGTTCAGTTAAGAGTGAGGCAGGCAACGTTGCGGTTCAAAGTGATTATAATGCGATGGATTACAGAGAGGGTGATCCAAACAGGAGGATCTTGGGCTTTGGTACAAGAAACTACACTAAGGATCCTACGATTTACATATGGTCATCTCTGGAAGAGTCGGATGGTAAATCTTTTAGGATAAGAATAAGTACAGACTTTCTGAAACCAGAAGGAATTTCCTTGGCAGACACAGAGCCAACACCAGCGAGTGGCAAAGGCGGAGTGAGTAAATCCCTTACTCAAGTGCCTAAGATTCCCCCTAGGGAGGTGAAACGTTAATGGCTTCAGCTTTTATAGAAAGATTCTTAGAACGTCCAAAGAGCCATAAAGTGCTATTTTGGATAGCTTCTCTGGCATTTCTGATCTTTGTGTTTTGGCAATATTTGTATTCACCAGTTTCTGAGAAAAAAGCGAAGCTGGAGGGGGATAAGGAGTCATTGAACAAACAGATTTCGGCCGAAAGACTTGTTGTCCGTAATTTGCCAAAATTTAGAGAGGAGGTGAAGGCTCTAGAATCGCTTCGGGAGATGGCCCTAAATCAACTTCCCTACAAGCGTGATATGGATGGGCTTTTAAGTTCCGTGACAAGCCTGGCTAAAGACTCGGGTCTGGAAGTCATACGCTTTGCTCCAGGTAATGAAGAAATCCGGGATATCTATGCAGAAAGGCCAATACAGCTAGATTTTACAGGTTCCTTTCAGCAATTAATGACCTTTTTTGATGAACTTTCACGTTTGAGTAGAATAATCAGCGTAACAGGCATTAACCTTAAAAATCCCAAAGGCTATCAAGAAGAAGTCCAAGTCGGGATCGATGGCTCTTGCAAATTGCTCATTTACCGTCAGCTGGAAGAAGATGAACGCATTGATACAGGAAGCAAAGAGGAAGATAAGTTCAAGCGTGGTAAAGGCAAGGCTCCAGCCGTCAAAAGGAAATAAAACAATGTTTATAGCAATCTTGGCGGAGAAGAAAAAAACATAGATCTGATGAGTTCCCTTAAGCGTCGATAATCAGAATGTTTTAAGTAAGTTAAACTAATTCCCATGAAAGTCCAATGCTTTAAAATACTCGCAATTTATTAGCTTTTTGCGTTAATCTTAAATTTTTGAAAAGCCTTATTCTATGACCTAAGCTCTCGCATTGGAAGCGCTTAAACAAATCTCTAATTACGTCAAGCCCCTTTAATTCATTCAGCGCGAAAAATACATTATTGACAGTATTGACTATTTAGCAATATTCCAGAAGGTGGATGGGTTTGTAAAACTCGGGCAACGTGTCACTCCTTATTCCCATGCAAAGATAGGTTGTTTTCCCGAGCTGGCTTTAATAAATGTTTTACGTTAAAGGGGGAATTCCTCATGAAACTTACCGCAACAGTAAGGCAAGCCCTGCTGGCCGGCATGGTTTATCCTTTTGCTTTAGCATCCTGTATTAGCATCTTTGGAGTGGAAATTGTTTTTGCTGCAGCACCTAACAAGTTGCATGAACAATCTTCCTTGTCCATGACGGATCCAGTGCTACCAACTGATTCTAGTGAAATAGCGAAGGCTAAAGTGACAAGTTTAAGCATAGAAAAAGCCCCACGGCGTGGGAATTCTGTAATCGCTACACTTATTGGTGATGGACAGTATTCGTTCAAGAAAACCGCCCCTTCAGAGTATGTATTGATCGTTAAGGGTGCAGGAATCGACAGTGATTTAATGTCAACAATCGTTGCACCTCAAGGAAGTGGGAGTATTCGTTCGGTAAGACCTGTGAGCGAGGGGCAAGATACGATTTTGAGGATATTTGCTCAGCCAGAGGCAAGTTTGCAAGCCAAAGGAGAGGGTGATCGCATAATTGTTTCTGACGTGGAAAATTTTAAGCCTGCCGCACCGGAAGATATGAAGGCTCAGCTAAATGTCGATAACCTTTCCGCCGTGCCAGCTTCCGAAGGAGCAGCTACAGAGCCTATTGCTGCAGCAAAGCCAGCAGTTCAAAAAGTAGCTCCTGCTGGGGAAAAGACTGAAGTTAAATCTGACTTGGAAAAAGGAGCCGCTGCAGCTAAGCCAGCAACAGATGATGCAAAGAGTGAAAAGAGTGATATGATCACCAATGAAGACCTTACTGCTCTTCTTGGTGATGCTTCTAAATATTCTGGAAGATTAATTTCTCTAGATCTTCAAGACACAGATATAGACAATGCTCTTCGAATAATCGCAGAAGTTTCAAATCTCAATATTATTGCAAGCGATGATGTGACCGGTAAAGTAACTTTGAGGTTGATCGATGTTCCGTGGGATCAGGCTTTGGATGTAATTTTAAAGACTAATGGCCTTGATAGCGTACAAGAGGGTAATGTAATTCGGATTGCTCCCGTTGAGAAGTTACGCCAGGAGAGAGAATCTTTGAAGCAGGCAAAACAAGCAGAAGAAGAACTTGAGCCTCTTCAAGTCAAATACATGCGAATCAGTTACGCTAAAGCCGCCAGCATTAAGCCGATACTTGATACGGTGATTAGCGAACGCGGTTCAATCGCATTTGACGAAAGAACAAACCAAGTGATTATCAAGGACATTACTCGTGGCATTCGCAATGTTTCAGAACTAATCAACAAATTGGATTTACGAACTCCACAAGTTCTTTTGGAAACTCAGATTGTTGAAGCTAAGCGCACTCTAATGCGAGATCTTGGTTCCGAGCTTGGATTTAGTTACATACAATCGCCTGAAACCGGAAACGCTACAGGAAAAAATTTCCCAAATTCAGTCAGAATCGGTGGAAGTATTGACAATGCCAGGACAACGGCATCGGCATTCCCCGCAGCAGTAAGCCTAACAGAAGGCACTGCTGTATCGATGTTATTCGATAGCGCAGACGGCACCAAGTCTCTTGATTGGAGGATTTCGGCTCTTGAGAAAGAAGGTAGAATTCGAGTAATAAGCAGACCAGCGGTTGCAACAACTAACAACACAGAAGCAAATATTGAAAGCACGGAAGAGATTCGCGTGAAGAAGCCAGACGGAGGCCTCTCAGTTGCTACAGGTCAGGGGGCATCTGCAGCAGGAGGTGGGAGTTCCGCTACTGAAAGCATCACCGCTGGTATTAAACTTCGAGTAACCCCACAAGCCTCACCGGATTATTTCGTGTTGCTTGATATTGATGCAGAGTCAAGCACCTTTGATTTCAGTCGTCAGGTGGATGGTATTCCTAGCAAGATAAAGAGGAAATCTACCTCCACAGTACTTGTCTCTAGCGGACAAACATTTGCAATGGGTGGTATTTATAAACTTACCGATCAAGATGCAATAGGTGGAGTGCCATTCTTAAAAGATGTGCCGGTAATTGGGCATCTCTTCCGAAGCATGAAGACTGATAATTCTGATGAAGAGTTGTTGTTCTTCATTACGCCTCGAATCGTCGAGGGAAGCTTTGATGATGCGGCAATGAAATTTTCATCATAAGGAGATGGTTCTATGCGACGTGTTATACAGATTAGTCTTTTTATCGTCCTTTGTGGCAGTATGGCTTCCCTTCTTCCAGGTTGCGGAAGTTCCAATAATGACCAGGGCATGTCATTTACGGCAATTGGATATAATGCCTTTAAAGATA
>JAAZON010000607.1 GCA_012797725.1 SAR324 cluster bacterium
CTTCCAATTCATCACGTTTAAGGAGGCGAACATTTCCAGTGCGGGCTTCGAGGAAACCAGCATGAGATAAGCCTTTCACACTTGTGTTTTTAGCTTTGGAAAGAGTCTCAGCAACTCCATACGGACCTTGTTCATTTCCATACTGTTCATACCATGCTAGCGCCCATCTAGTATGATTGTCGTACTCACCTTCCTGTTCCGCGAGGTATTCATCAAGTACCTGGTTTATTAATGCTAATGCAATTCGAACAGTCATAATGGAGCCATCTGCTTCCATAACTGAGCTATGCCTTGAAAAAATTGCCATTCCTGGGCCAATCGCTGCTTGAGCTAAATCTACAGGTGCAATATTGCCCTTTTGAAGTTGTCGCAATGAGAGAGGTAATTCACGCTTCAGATTTGATATAAATTCTCGTCGAGTGATAGCCGTTGCACTTTCATCCCTTGATCGGCAAACAAGCACAATAGATGAAGCTAACGAGTTGGTGGCTATCTTAACTCCTGTTGGTCGCTCTGTATGCATTGGCCAAGTTCCAACAATAGAAAAACCTGCAGTTAATAAACCCTCCAACATTGTTCCCCAACCTGTCGATGAGACCAATGTCTCACTATCTTCGGAACCCTCAACCTCTTCTTCTTCTGATTGTTTATAGGCATAAAAAACTGAAAAAGGGTATTTTTTATTAGCGTTATCAGAAACGATTCTAAAAGATTTATTTAACCCTTCAAGGAAACTTTTCTCTGCCATCACTCGACTTCCTTCATGCCTAAAAGGTGATGCAATTAATTCTTGTGCTTTAGGAGTTAATAATGTGGAGAAAAGATCTGGAAACACATCAGAAAGGCTATATCTTAACCATACATAAAAGAAGTCTGATAAATCAGCATAACCTATATTATCAAAGTAAGGTGGGTCTGTGACAACAATTGGATTTTGGTCCATATTAGAAAAAGAAATAGTCGAATCTCTTAATTCAGCAAAACCAAATGCCCCAGACCATCCAAGATTTTGGATAGCTGCTGCTATCCAAGTTGTTGTTGTTTGTATAGTTAGTTGGCCTACTAATGGATTCGTCTCAGCAAAATCCCATGTCATGGGTATGGCTTGACGTGAAAAAGATTGAACAACATTTTGATTTGTTGTGTTCCAAATACATATCGTATTTGAATATCTGGTAAGCTGAGAAATGGCTAATGATAAATATATACGGATCGCCTTTGCATAACGAGCTAAAAACTCTGGCTCGATAGTATGCATGTTTTCTTGCTTTGGATTTGATCTGATATTATTATCCTCATTATTAGCATCGGAAACGACTTTCCCTTCTACTTCCTTACAAATATCTGTTAGTGTCGCTAAAAGAACTAATTGTCGATCAAGAAAGAGTGAAGAGTGCGTTTTCATCCCATATGCTTGAACCCTAAATCCAAGGGCTTTTTCTGGTAATTTCGTATCAGGTTTCCATGAGGGAACACTTGATTTTGCAGTAGTTTCATGTAGAGAATTTGGAGGAAAATATATTCGACCTTTTTTGCCTTCGGCTACGATTGCCATTAATCTAATATCAATTCTTCCTGCTGTTCCTTCTTGACGAATATAATCAAAAGGAACTGGGGCACCACAAGCCAAACAACGAGCTCCATTGCGATTTACTGTACCGGTAGGTACAGTACCATTCCCTAGATTTATTTCAAAACGAACAGAAGTTCCTTCTATTTTAGGTTCAATCCATATTTGTTTTCCTGACTTATTTGAAAGCTTAAACGATCTTACGAGTGGCATTTCAATCTCGCAAGCGGGATTAGGACATTTCACAGTTCTAGTCCATAACCAAGCAACAACATTTAGCTCCTCTCCAATTCTATAACCTTGAGTAATAAGATCAGGTCTATGATTTACTAAATCGGAGTCGATTTTTATTGATGGATAAAGATAACCAATCCTTTTTGATGCTTCATCGCAAAGCCATTTACCATAAAACCGAATATCATCAGCTAGGCCTGCGGCACCCTTCCAATCCTTTTTTAAAAATGAGGCTTGGTGGTTTCCAATTTCTGGTGAATGTATTGGTGGTTTGTCAGAAAAACTTGGTGGGATTTCTATTAGCGCTTTATTCATTAGTACGGCAACAGGATTAAGATCATTCCCATACGCTTTTAGACCAAGTCGTTGAGCCTCAAGCGGAATCGATCCACCACCTGCAAAAGCGTCCAATACAGGAGGGGCATTTTTAATTAAAAATTCTCTTATTGCCTCTTTTCCAACAGGCATTTCGCAATTTAGATCCCTGGAAATACTTCGGGCAATTTCTACCTTCGCATTTTCTATTACCTCCTCATTGTTTGAATTCTCCCATTGAACTAGTTTTTCTAATATTGAAAACAAACGTTCTCTTTCTTGGTTCGCTAATTCTTCACTTTCGATATATTCCGAAGGATCGTCAACCAATGATGCCCAAATGACTGCTCGACAGGCTGCTAATGGTCTTCGAGCCCACCAATGATGAATAGCTCTAGGATGATTTTTTAAAAATGGATTATATTTTTCGCTCTGACATGCTAAATTAATTGCTTCAAGCGGTAATGAAACTTCAATAAGTTTTTTTCGGTAAGTTGTCAATTTAGATTATCCTTTATAAAATGGCTTGGATTAATTTTGCTCTCAAGAAGATACTACCTCGAAGAATTCAAGATAATCATTTATCAAATCTTGTGATGAAAGTTTATGTTGAATTAAAAGCTCATCGCATAAAATGATAAGTTGATCTCTTGCTTCGAGCGAGTTACATAGTTTTGATAAAACTTGCCTTGTATTCGAAATAAGAATATTGAGTTTTTCTAAAGTAAGAACACGAGTAACTTCAGCTACAGCATTATCAGTGGATTTACGATTGGGGTGCAAAGAAACACGAACCCCTTCCATTTCAGGATATTCATTAATAAACCATTGCTCAGATACGAGAAGTTGCCCATGTTCAGATTTAGTTAAAGGATTTTCTTTTTCTTTTTTACTCTTTGCTTCAATAATTAACGCATCTTTCTCATTTAGCAACCATAAAACATCTGGACCTTTTCCAAAAGACTTTTCTGGTCTTTCAGTAGTAAATCCGAGACAATCTCCTAGATTTGCCAAAGCTTGTTCAAATTGATTTGAACTAGCTTCAGGAACGAGATGTGTTATCAGGTTTTCAAAGTAAGTTAAATAACCTCGACGAAATTGATATTTAATGATCTTTTCAACCATTGATTTTGATTGATTACTAGAAGGAATCAATCTGGTGTAGGTTGATTCAGCCAATGGTTTGAGTAAACTTCGATTATTCGCGAATGCTTGACTTTGGAATTCAACTGCTAATTCATATTTCTTCCAAGAAAATGCAATGCGAGCCGAAAGTTGATTCATCCATCCAATGGTCTCTTTTTCAATTTCCTTAGTTATTTCCAAATGATTTTTTATGGAATTGATGGCCTTTTCATGATGCCCATCGCGCCATAACCTTAATACTCTTTGTTCAATTTCTGCATTTTGTAGTGGAACCATTACAATGGGATCAGGTTCGGAGAGATCTGCCAATGTTTCGGCATGATATCTTAACCATTCATCATCTCGATTTAGACATTTCCTGATTGTCGCATATAACTCATCCCTCGTCATTATGCTTCCACTGATCTGTTCACCGATTTCTAATTCTGCACGAGTTATTCTAGTTAAAAACCGCAAATTCCTAATTGTTGACAACCATGTAACTAAATCTTTACCAGATAAAAGCACAACACAAAAATCACCAGAGCCTCTAACCGCTCTCCCTATACCTTGTTCAATCCTCTGAGCCAATGTATTGTTCAGTATGGACCCATCGAACAAAGTCGAAATATAGTTTTCGTATTCACTTGTTCCTCTTGGGATTCCTGAAAGTATTAATAGGCGGCAAGTATCGTGCGGAAGATCAATTCCATCATATCGATTCGCAAAAACAAATGGGCCACTCGATTCTCTTTTTATTAATTTCTTTATGTTTTCCAATACCTCTTCTGAACCCACAGATATGGTACCAAAACCATCCCATAACTCAGCTTGGTAATTAGAAGGAACTAACACAACAGTACCAATATCTTCATTTTCAGCTATCCACTTTGAAAAATTTCTTACCAGGTCAAAGGTATTGGCGGAAATTTTTGTTAATTCAGGAATTAAGATCATTCTCTCTCCAACACCTGCAAGAGATCTTGATGTAATTGGATTTGATACAGAATTTAAATCAACATCAAAAGTTCTAATAATTGAGCTATCATCAGCAATTGTTGCTGACATATATATTCGTCGGGGACAATTACTGAATGAAGGAAATTTATCCATCATCGGTAAAAAAGGAGTGATTACAACGCTTTGCCAGCTTATGAGCATGTGGCAAATATCAATATCATCACGAATCAATGGCCATGGAAAAACAAAGGAATCTGATGATAAATGTCGAAGCTTTTCAACGATCTCATTCTTGTGGTTATCTAAACTCCAATATGGCACCTCAAGAATGCCATATTTCTCAGCCCCATCAATTATGTCATCGTAGGTACCCATACATCCAATATCATCAAAATCTTTTCTAAACGTATTAGTTATAAATTCGTATGTTTCAGGATCATTATCTCTATCGATTTTTATTGTGAAGGCTTCCCGCACAAGTGAATAAGCGACATGTGCATCATCAAGAATAATTCCCCCAATTTTAATTATTGGTTTACCAGTTCCTATCACACCAAATTTGCTTTTTCCATTGAATAATGCTTTATATGTGCAAACCAATGGTTTACGGGCAGCTAGAAATTCTTCTGAAATTGTGCCTCCTGATTCATAAGAAACACAGGGTAATCCATATTCTTCAGATTTTGCTACTGTTTGTTCAACTAGTTGGCGAGTTGAACAGAGATATAAAACTGGTTCATTGGTTTCATTTAAGATTGATTGGGCAATCAGCAAGCCAACTAATGTTTTCCCACCACCAGTATGTAGTTTAATAACAATATCTCGTTCACCACGTCTTGTATTCCACGTTTCTAGCACTTCAGCTTGTGAGGTATATAAATCATTAATTCCGGATGGTTTGGGCAACCGTCGGAAAATCTCTATCGGATGAATGACCTGAGACTGTTTTCTTTCTTCACGGAGTTTTCGAAAATCCACCATATATCCCTCTATTCACTTTTGAAGCTTGTGGTTTCAAATGTTTGAAAGTCATGAAAATTGTAATTCACACTTGTGGCAGCAAAATCTGGCTCTCGTCGAAATGGTTGCTTAATGTAATGAAGCCTGTTTATCTGTGCGTTATCCCCATCAAACTTTACTTCAGCAATAGCGAGCACGTAATCTTCAGGCTTGTTCAACCCGGCCAGAATTTCATTCTTGCTGACAGTAATAGTATCGGCGCCTTCGATCCGGCCTTTGACTTCAATAAAACGAAGTTTTCCACTTCCAGGTATGGCTGATTCAATATCCCAGCCTAAATTCTCTCGATGAACATCTGAAGGGGAAAATCCGAGGCTTAGTTCTTTCTCCATAACGGCTTTCATTGCAGCGTCTTCAACAGCTTTTTTCTGTTTTGCAAACATACCTGGTTCGGGGACGGACTGCCCTTGCAGTCTGGCAAGTAAGCCAGCTGGCAGGATCAAAGCCGCACCTAGAACCAGAGGAGGCTGAGGAGAAAGACGCCGTTCGAGCTCCAACTCTTCAATTCTGCGTTGCAATCGGGTCTGTAAATCATCAGCACGCCTTTGAGCCATTTCGGAATTCAGGCGTGCATTGGTTCTACCGGCTAATTCCTGGGCTTTCAAATCCTGTGCTCTGTGGTCCCAATAGCTGATCTCTTTAGTTAATCTGTCATTTACCGCGATGAGTGTTCGGGATACAGTGTCTTGTCTGAATTGTCGAGTCTCAGTAATGAGTTTCGGAACAAGATTTTGAATGGCATATGCTTTGGCTGAATTTTCAAGCTCGGTTTTCAACCAACTTTCATTCAAAATTGATTCAATTAATGGTCTCTGGTCATTTGGTAATGGCGAGTAATCAAGGAACGGAGCAGGCCCTGCAGAGTAAGTGTTTCCACCTTTTTCCATTTCAACAAATTGCATTTGACGGGCGATTACTCTTCGTTGTTCGCCAACTTCAGCTTTGCCATCTTGAATTGAATCTTCGAGATAGAACAATACCCTGGGTTCTTCACCAAGATCAGTCTGATCTACAAGAATAGAACCCTGGCGAAGTAATGAGCGAAAACGTTCCAAAATTATATCTATCACTGCATCCATCAGAGGATGACCCGGACACATAAATTCTGCTAATGGTTTCCCTTGAAGATTTATCTCTTCTTTATAAAATGTCACACGTTCATAACGTGATAAAAGCGTTCCTCGACCAATATTAAAACTTCGATTGCGGACAACAGAAGGAACATGTGTAATTTCAAATCGTTTACTTTCACGCATATGGAGGGTTCCTCCAAGTAATTCAAAGGCAGCCAGAAAGAAAGATTCAATAAAGTGAGGTTGGAGGCGCCTCGCTTGTGCACGTTCAAAATCTTGCCGGATACGTTGGACTTGAGAAATATCCATGGCATCACGTGCCAATGCTCTATCTTCAAGCAGATCCTGACAATGTTGTTGATCAATTAAGTTGTCTACAGCCTGATTCAAACGCGCCCGAACATCGGGACTGTCACCATAACGAATTGCTTCAATAAGCAATTCTCGCAGGCTTGTCTCTCGAAAAATCTTCCCAAGAATATCAAAAACCCCATCCCCCAATGCTTTCCGTTGTTCCTCAATTTTATTTAAAAGCCGGGCATAAACGTCACCTTCTCGTGTCTCGTCTGCTACCAAATTCCATAGATGGCAAACTTCTGTTTGACCGATACGATGAATCCGACCAAAGCGTTGTTCAAGCCTTGCCGGATTCCACGGAAGATCATAATTAACCATGAGATGTGCGCGTTGAAGGTTTATCCCTTCACCGGCTGCGTCTGTTGCAATAAGAACAAGGGTATTCTTGTCTTGAACAAAGGTTGTTTGAGCTGTCCTTCGATCATCTCGCAGCATTCCACCGTGGATTGTCACAACAGATTCGGGGCGACCAAGTAATGTTCGGATTCTATCGGTAAGATAATTTAATGTGTCACGGTGTTCAGTAAAAATTACTAATTTTCTGCGTTGCCCTGAAGCATCAAACATTTCTTCGTTCTCTTGAAGAATGCGAGAGAGTTCCTGCCATTTTCTATCGTTTCCCGATCTGCGTACTCTATCCGCCATTTCCTCGAGTCTATGTAGAACTCCAATTTCAATTTCCAGTTCATTAATAGTTCTAGCAGCGGTGGCTAGATCAATAACCTGTTCACCATTCTTTTCCTGTTCTTCTTCAGGAGCATCTTCGAAATCTTCAACCGATTCTGGATCAAATCCGGGCAGACCTTGAATGAAATCCGTGCGGATTTCACCACCCCTTTTTAATATTCGTTCTTCCCGTAAACGAGCTTCAAGTCTTTCACGCCGTCTACGTAATGATTGATAAATAGCTTCAGGGCTGGATGCCAAGCGTCTTTGTAGCATTGTGAGGGCAAAACCAACTGTGCCACGTCTTTCGGCTTCGAGGTTATCTGCCCGATTGAATTCTTCGGATACATATCTTGTCACAGCCTCATAGAGAGCGGCTTCTTCATCAGACAAATCGTAATCAACGGTATAGGCTTTACGTTCAGGGAACAAATGAGTTCCATCGAACTTGAGTAGTTGTTCCTTTACCAATCGACGCATCAGGTCCGAAACATCGACATTATGAACACCTTCCCTATACTTACCCTCAAATCTATCTGGATCCAACAGCCCCATAAACAATTGAAAGTCCTCTTCTTTTCCATTGTGGGGAGTTGCTGTCAATAGAAGTAGATGCCTGGTTCGATTGGCTAGAAGTTGGCCAAGTTTATAGCGTTTTGTGTATTTAATCTCTCCGCCAAACACTGAAGCTGACATTTTATGAGCTTCATCAATGACGATAAGGTCCCAATCAGTCAATGAAAGTTTCGCTTGGATATCTTCATCTCGACTTAGTTTATCCAAACGAGCAATCACAAGGGGCATCTCAGCTAACGCATTCCCGGACCGGGCTGATTCAAGTTGATCATTCGTTAGTAGTTCAAATGGCAATTGAAATTTTTGCCATAATTCATCTTGCCATTGTTCGGTCAAATTTCCTGGACTTACAATCAGGCATCGTTGTAAGTCTCCTCTTAGTAGGAGTTCTTTAATAAAAAGACCAGTCATAATTGTCTTGCCAGCGCCAGGGTCGTCAGCAAGCAAGAATCTCAGAGGTTGCCTAGGTAACATTTCTCCGTAGACGGCTGTAATTTGATGAGGAAGAGGTTCAACTTGTGATAGATGAATAGCCATCCAGGGATCAAATAAATAGGCCATCCGAATTCGATAGGCTTCTGAAACTAACCGAAACAATTCGGGATCCGCATCAAATGCCCATGAATTTCCCGGTGACGAAACTTCAAGTTCATTCTCTCTATCTCGAAAAAGGAGTTCGTTTCCAAGATTTCCAGTGGTTCCACGATATGAAACTTCAAGAATGTCAGAACCATGCCATTGGTTGCTTAGAATTGTGACAGTGTCATTGGGGATAATCCCCTTCACCAAACAGTTGGGTCGGATTTCTTCGAGGGTCGCCAATTTTTCACCAATTAGTGTTGAGATGATTTATGAAAACATACCCCGCTTGTTTTCACCGAGAGAATTATTGAGTTCATTATAAATCAACCAAGGGCGTGATATGTCGCACAACATATCTTTTCAGACATAAAATCCAGGTAAAACCTAGAAAACTCATCTCAATAACCAACCCCACTCGGGGATGACATTTCACCCTCAAGCCTATAACAAACAAAATAAGGTTTGAAAAACTTACCCTCGTCCGCGCTCTTTGTTGTGCATGTCCATCAGCTCTTGCAGCGACTTTGGCTCAAAGTAGATGTCACGCTCAATCGGCAGACCTTTCGGACCGCAGGCTTGCTGCAATTCGCTGAGAGTGAAGTACCCCAGCTCCAATTCGAACCCATTGACCAGCCCGAAGAAGGTGTCCTGACCGTCGAATTCCGTTGCGTACCAGGTCCAGTTGCTGTCAGGGGTGAAATACTTCACTTTAGCCTGGGCGTTCAGCCCCTGCTCCTCCTGGCTGTACAACTCCGGGAGGGATTGGCGGATATTTCCATCCATCAACGGGACGGCATCCGGCGGCTTGATCATCTCGTGCTCGCCAAAGATGTCTGAGAAGGATATATCGATGTCCTCCATCTCAGCGAGGGCGCCATCTTCGTCCGTCAGATCGGCCAGCAGCTCGAACATTTCCCCGTATCGCGACTGAGTCTCAATATCCGCCGGGCTGGGGAGGGTCTTGTAGCGTTCCTGAAGGATGTCGGCGAACTCACTCTTGGGGATGACTTTCTCCAATTCATCGGGCTTCAGGTAGGCCGGGTACCAGAACCATTC
>JAAZON010000608.1 GCA_012797725.1 SAR324 cluster bacterium
CGTTGGTGCTGTAGTGTACATTCCCGTTATTGTCAGTCCATTTATAGATCTGTTCTGCCTGTCCGATTGTCGAGTAAGCGCATGCTAAGAAAAAGAAATAAAAATTTATGATTCGTGATGTAATACTCATAATGTTTTCAAAGCTTTTTAATCTTTGATGCCGTACTCTTTCATTTTATAGAGCAATGCTCTGTGACTTATTTCCAAGACTTTTGCCGCGTGAGTCCGGTTTCCACGCGTTTTCTTAAGCGCACGTTTAATAAGGGCAATTTCAAGTTCTTTAGTCATATTTTTAATTGATAAATTATCTCCAGCTACCAAGTCTTGCAGGGCGTGGGTCTCATGGAGCTGAATATTTTTTAGACTTTCTGGCAGAGAGTTAATTTCAATCTCTTTGTCCTCGGACATTACGAGCGCTCTCTCTATGCAGTTTTCTAGCTCACGAACATTACCCTTCCAAGGGTAGGCGTAAAGCTGCGCTTCTACGGCTTTACTAATTTTCTTTGGTGGAATTCCTAGACGCTTGGCGTGTTTTTTTACAAAAAAATTAGCTAAGGGAATGATATCAGATTGTCGGGTTCGCAGAGGAGGAATGTGAATTGAAACTACATTCAAACGATAATATAAATCTTCTCTAAAACGCCCGTTCTTTATATCCGTCTCTAAATCTCTCAATGTAGCAGCTATTATTCGCACGTCAATGCTAATAGTTCCTTCTTCTCCAACAGGTTGAATCTGGCGTTCTTGTAAGGCTCTCAAGAGCTTCACTTGCAAATGAGGTGGCATCTCACCAATTTCATCTAGAAATACCGTTCCACCACTTGCTTCCTCCAATAGTCCCTTCTTGTCACGAACTGCGTCGGTGAATGAGCCTTTCCGATAACCAAAAAGCTCAGCTTCCAGAAGATTCTCAGGGATTGCACCACAATTAATTGCAATGAAGGGTTTCTTATGCCTCGGGGAACTGTTGTGAATCGCCCTGGCTATGAGTTCTTTGCCAGTTCCAGACTCCCCTGTAATTAGTACCGTGGTGTTATAGCCCGACAGGCGCTTAACCACATTGAAGACCTCATGCATTTCCGGGCTTTCGGCTATTATATTTGAAAAAGAAGTTTTCTTTTGCTCCTTGTTTTCTTCCCAGAGATCTGGATTGCATGAATCTCTTATGTGTCTTTTTTGAATTGCCAAAATGCAAGATTGAGAAGAGACAGGTTCTTCAATGAAGTCATGAATTCCCAGTGATAATGAACTAAGTGCTAAATCTCGTTCCTCTGTCTTTGAGATAATAACAAATGTTGTATTGGGCCCGAATTGTTCGATAAACCTAAAATTATCCTGATGCGCAATTCCCAATTCTATAAATACACTGCTAAATGGAATCGTCCTTGCTAATTCTTTAACTTGCCCTAGATTGCTAAAGACATAAGTCTGAAAACCTTCTATCTTTAGATTTTGTATGCAACTTTGCATGGCACTTTGATTCGATGTTATGAATAACAATGAGTGTTGTTTGAGATCCATAATTTGATAGAGCTTAAGCAAAAATGTTGAGAATTGCGTTGGGCAATGCGAAACCTGTGAAAATATAAAGCGTGGCGGAGACGGTTAAATAAGGCCCAAACGGAATAGCGGAGCTAAGCTTGCGTCCACCGATTAATATCAATCCTAGCCCTAGGATAGAGCCAAGCAGAGATCCGATGAAAATTGTGTAAAGAGCCGCTTGAATTCCAAATAGTGCCCCTATGAACAAAAGCAATTTGATATCCCCAAGTCCGAGACCCTCTCTTTTGCGAAGAAAGAGATAAGCAAAGTAAATTAAAAGCAAGAAGCCTGCCCCAGCCAACATTCCAAGTACAGAATCAAGAATTGGAGGGATAGGAAATTCGGGATTAATGGCCACAACAGGGGGAGAAAAGATTCCATAAAACTGACTTATCAAGGCAATCATAATAGCAATAATTGAACCTCGTATTGATAACTCGTCCGGAATTACATAGTAGTCATAGTCTATAAAGGTGATGATAATAAAAACGCAAAGGGTCCCAAAGACAACCAATGCGGTAGCTGAGAATCCAAATTTCATTACACTCAGTAATGCCAAGTTGCCAGTTAATAACTCTACGACAGGATAGCGAATCGATATTGAAGTTTTGCATGATGAGCATTTTCCGCCCAGTAGAAGCCAACTTACGACAGGAATGTTTTCAAACCATCTAAGCTGATGTTGGCAGGAGGGGCAAAACGATCGGGCAGGTTTAGTAATGCTTAAATCTTTTCTTAACTTTGCAAGAATGCTCTGGGCCTCTTCTCCTTCATCCGGACTATACCACCGATCCAAGCGGCTTAGGGGCATACGATAAATGCAAACATTAAGAAAACTTCCAATTAAAAGACCGATGACCAAGATCAAGAGATTGAGTATCGTTTCCATTAGCATTCTCCATTATTAAAAGTCTGACTTGACTTTTTAGTACTTGGCTTTGAAATATTATCAGTAGTATAGCTTTAAAAAGCTCTTCCACTATGCAAAAGATGCAGCTTGCTCTGAAAAAATTTCATACTAATGTATTTTTATTCGAGAAAGAGGGTGGCTGGCAAGGCCAAGAACACTCTCCAGCACTCCAGCTTGGCTCGATCCATATAAGTAGGCGCAATAATTATATTAATTGCATCTAAGCCAAGCATCGGTTATTGTCATCAATGATTTCTCTAGTATTATGTTGTTTCCAAGGGGCAAACTTTAGGCCAGTGTTAGGAAGGCAAGGGGTCTATATTTATGAAGAAAGATAGCAAAATATTCATTGCCGGGCATAAGGGCCTGGTAGGCTCTAGTATCTGCAAACACCTTAAAGAGAAAGGCTACAACAATCTTGTTACCAGAACTCGCCAAGAACTAGATCTCCTTGACCAGAATGCCGTCAACAACTTTTTCCATGACAACAATATTGAGTACGTTTTTACAGCCGCTGCTAAAGTGGGAGGCATTCTTTTCAATAACAATTATCAAGCTGATTTTTTGTATGAAAATGTAGTTATTGCTTCCAATCTGATTCACGCAGCACACCAGTTTGGAGTAAAAAAATTATTGTATTTAGGAAGTTCTTGCATTTATCCAAGGATGGCTCCACAACCAATCAAAGAAGAATATCTTCTCCAAGGTCCCCTTGAGCCAACAAATGAGGGCTACGCATTGGCCAAGATAGTGGGGTTAAAACTCTGCGAGAAATATCAAAAGCAATATGGCAAAAATTTCATCTCGGCCATGCCAACGAATCTTTTTGGTCCAGGAGATAACTTTCACCCAGATCATTCTCACGTAATCCCAGGGATGATGAGACGCTTTCATGAAGCAAAAACAAAACAGGCTCCCCAGGTCGTAATTTGGGGAAGCGGGCAACCAAGAAGAGAGTTCCTCTATGTTGAAGACTTAGTCGCAGCTCTGGAGCTAATAATGCTTGAGTATAATGATCCCTACACTATAAATGTTGGGACAGGACAAGATGTAACGATCCTGGAGCTGGCTCACCTAATGAAAGAAATAGTAGGGTATGAAGGTGAAATTAAAACTGATCCCTCAAAGCCAGATGGGATGCCACGTAAGGTGCTCGACATAAGCAAGATTAAAGCTCTTGGTTGGAAACCCAAATACACACTAGAAGAAGGCTTACGAGAAACTTATGCATGGGCATTGGAGGCCGGAAAGTTCTCCTGAAGATAGCACGTGTCGCTTCTTAAATTTTCAGCATCTGAATTTTTCTCTTCGAGAAGCGGCATATTTCATGAATGCCCAATTCTTTCAAGAGCTGCACTGATTCACTAATTCCAAATCCAACTTGGGATGCAGCATGAGAATCTGAAGCAAGGGTGATTAAAGCCCCCCCCATCTCCACATACCATTCCAGTATTTCCCTATCTGGTGTTGCACGACCCAATGGTTGTCTTTTGCCGGCACTGTTTACTTCGATTGCAATGTTTCGTTTAATGCAGAGTTCTAATATAGGTCGTATGAGACTTTCGTAAGCAAGCGGGTTATAAGAGCCATAAATTCGATAACCGATACGGGCGGGTATATCTAAGTGGCCTAATATGTCGAAAGTCCCACTTTCTGCAAGAAGTTTTAATTCGCCATAGTATTTATTAAACGCTTCATATTCTCCATATTTAAGAAAGAAAGATTTATCAAAATAAGTCTCTTCTCCGATAGTGTGTACTGACCCTATTAGGTAATCATAGTCATATTGAGAAAGAAGATTCGCAATCTCAGTGTTAAATCTATGAGGCTCTCCCACTTCTAGTCCGGCTTTTATGCTCAACCCTCTATTTGAGAAAATGGCTTGACATCGTAGTAATTCCTCCCACCATTTTCCAATATTCAAGGTGTGATATTCTGCCGATCTTTTGTTTAATTCAAAGTGCTCAGAAAAGCCAATTTCAAGTAAGCCTCGATCCAGTGCCGATTGGCAAACCTCCTCCATACTTGAAGTTGCATCAGCAGAAAAACTGGAATGAATATGATAATCTATCATGCCGTTTGAAAGAGTTTTCTTTTGTAAAGTAGGATTTTAGTTCAAACTCCTGTGGCAGATTTCTCACGAAGTTTAACCATTAGACCTTCAAATTTTTCTTTTCGAATTATTCCTGCAAATTCATTGCGATAATTTGATACAAGGCCAATGTTCTCTATGATGACATCGTAGACCCGCCATTGCCCATCTTCATTTAAAAGTTTGTAATCAATTGGGAAGGTGTCAGAATTGTTTTTTACTGTGGTTCTTACTAATGCCTTTGACGCTTCAATGGTCTCGCTGTTTATTTGTACCATTCCAGGCTTTACAGTCTCTATCTTTGATAAATACGTTCTTGCCAATAGATTGGAGAATACATTCACAAAATCTTCGCGCTCGTCAACGCTTATTTCATTCCAAGCTGGTCCCAGACAACGTTGTGACATTTCCCTGAAGTTAAAACGAGGATTAATAAGTTCACGAAGTTTTGCTCTACGTTCAGACGTATTTTCCTTTCCAGGATATTTTTCAATTACTTTGAGTATATCGTCGATTGTATTCTTTATTTCTGTGAGAGGAGAAGAAGATATGACCGCAGATTTTGAAGGTTCTGCAATAAGAAGGGGTATGTTATTAAAGAAAACAACTCCCGCTATAAGCATGTATGACAATTTGAACAATAATATTTTTTTCATACCCTAACCTTTAATTACCTTAAGCCCCATTAACTAAATCATTCTTTCCCAGTACCTTTTTCACCTCCGAGGCTATGGACTATCTTTCCAATAATATCCTCGATATCTACCACAGATTCGGTTTCAGACATATTACCCCCTGGATTGATGTATGTGTTTGAACTTCCACGCGAAATCTTAACGTAACGATCCCCGATAATACCCTTTGTGCGAATTGAAGCAATATCATCGTCTCTAACTTTGAAATCTTTGTTAAGTCTTAAGGTGACAAGAGCGACGGGATCTTTCAAGTCAATAGCAGAAACTTGACCAACAGGGACACCGGCCACTTCTACTGAAGCACCAACTTGCAAGCCTGATATGTTGTCAAATTGGGCAATTATGTCATATTTGCCCGGCCCCCAAAGTTCAAGGCCTCCAAGCCCTATTGCCAGATACCCTATGCAAGCAACTCCCGCCATCGTAAAGAGGCCAACAAGAAACTCAAGAGTGAAGGTTCTTTTTGGTAACAAAAGTTTTGTCGTGTGTTCTTTATTGGATTTTGATTGGTCCATGCGTACTTCCACTTAAAAATTGCATCACACTGGGATTTTTTGACTCCATTAAGGCTTTCGGTTCCCCGTCTTCTACGAGTCTACCATTTAAGAGCATGGCGATTCTATCAGACACCTGAAAAACCTCTGGAATCTCATGGCTAATTACTACACCCGTGAAGCCCCATTTTGCTTTGCATTCGTTAATTAAATTATAAACCTCTTGTCCCACAATAGGGTCGAGCCCTGTATTTGGTTCATCAAACAACAACACCGATGGTTCCGTTATAAGTGCCCTAGCCATCCCCACTCGTTTCCTCATACCTAGAGGAATTTCCTCAGGGAAGTGTAAAGCGCAGTCCTCAAGACTCAGACTTTCAAGCATGGCTTGAACTTTTCTGTGAACGAGAGATCTACTCATTTTAAAGCGTTCTTTTAAAGGAAAAGCGATGTTGTCGTAAACTGTCAATGAATCGAAAAGCGCTGCTGATTGAAATAGTACACCAAGCTTAGAACGAATTTCATTCCTTTCGGCCTCATTTCTGGCGCGAGTTATGTTACGTCCACAAACAATAATTTCGCCTTCATCGGGAGCAAGAATTCCCATTATCAACTTCAGAAGCACTGACTTTCCAACACCGCTTGGTCCAACTACGGCAATGGTTTCACCCTCATCGATCTCTAAATCGATTCCGTGGAGAACATGCTGGGAGCCGAAGCTTTTTGAAACATTTCGAATAGTAATCATTTTCTAATCTTATGCGGTCATTTCCTTACATGAACACCCGAGTCAGTATGCTTGTTAAAAAATAGTCAACTATCAATATAGCCACTGATGAAATAACCACAGACTGAGTAGTAGCTTTGTTGACACCAACTGCACCAAAGCCGCATTTATATCCTTTGTAGCAACTAACCCATCCAAATATGAAACCAAAAACTAGCGCTTTGATTAAACCAGCATAGACATCAGTTGGTGTAACTGACGAGTAAATCTGCCCCATGAATGTTCCAGGACTTAAGCCTAAGAGGCCAACACCGACGACATACCCACCAGCAATACCAATTACATTGAAAATTGATGCAAGCAGTGGTGTAACAATAACTGCGGCAATAAGGCGGGGGGCCATCAAATATTTTATAGGGTCAACGGCCATAGACTTCAATGCATCAATTTGCTCCGTAATGCGCATGATGCCAAGTTCCGCAGTCATAGCAGATCCTGCGCGCCCAATGACCATCAATGCTGTCAGTACAGGCCCAAGCTCTCTAATAAGACTAAGAGCGATAGTTGATCCAGTAAAGGCGGTAGCACCGAACATCGAAAGCGAATAATCCATTTGAACTGCAAGCACTGCCCCTGTGAATATTCCAATCAAGGCTATGACAAGACTCGAATTAACACCTATTTGCAGCATTTGTGTCAGTATAAGGGAAGGACGAAGCGGTGGGGTAAAAACAGCTATCAGGGTTCTCCATAGGAA